>DATLYW010000033.1 GCA_035574315.1 Candidatus Zixiibacteriota bacterium | reverse complement strand
GCTTCTCGCCCCCGATAATGTCTTCGATCCGCCAGTTAATCCGCTCCGATGTTTCCAGCGCCCCCTGATAACTGTAGTTGCTGACCATGACCGCCCTCCTGAAAGTCTATTTGCTGTTCGTCACAGCTCGCCCACGCCTAGTGCGCGAACTGTGCCGAACCGCTCGCCCGGCGATTAGGGCCGCAAATCCAACGAGTTAGCTGGCTGCGAACGGACTCGCTCAATCGCGAGAATTCGTGGATGACGAGATCTCGTGAGCGTTAGGAACGAAATATCGCGAGTCAGTTTAGCGCTTGCGCTCGATACCGAGGATCTTCATGCGCGAGCTTAGGGTGGTGGGTTTCAAGCCGAGCAACTGAGCGGCGCCGTTCGGTCCGGAAATTTTCCAATCGGCCGTTTCCAGAGCGGCGATGATGTTTTGGCGCTCCAGCTCTTCGAGCTCTCGGGCCGTGCGCACGCGCTGGCCGCCGGCGCTCTCGGTGGCGGCCGTAGCCGGGGCGGTTGCGCTTTCGGGGAGAGCGCGGTCCAAATTAAGCCGTCCGTCGCGCGAAGTGATAACGGCCCTCTCAATGATGTTTTGCAGCTCGCGTACGTTGCCCGGCCAGGGATAGGCCTCAAGTCGCCGGAAGCAGTCTTCGGAGATCGGCTCCAGGCGGCGGCCCATCCGCCGGGCAAACTTCCGCGCGAACGCGTTGGCGAGAACCGAGATGTCTTCGCGCCGCTCGCGCAGCGCCGGCACCTTGATCGGAAAGACGTTCAGCCGGTAGAACAGGTCCTCGCGGAATTTGCCTTCGCGGACCAATTTGTCCAACTCGCGGTTGGTGGCCGCGATCACCCGCACGTCCACCTTGCGCGTCTGCGAGCTGCCGACCGGCTCGAACTCGCCTTCTTGAAGAACGCGCAGGAGCTTGGACTGGAGGTCCAACGGCAGCTCGCCCACTTCGTCGAGAAAGATCGTCCCGCCGTGCGCCAGCGCGAAGCGCCCGTCGCGCCTCTTGGTCGCCCCGGTGAAAGCACCCTGCTCGTGGCCGAAGAACTCGCTCTCGATCAAAGCGGCCGGGATCGCCGCGCAATTGACTTTGATCAACGGCCGGTCGCGCCGGCGGCTCGCCGCATGAATCGCCCGCGCGATCAGCTCTTTTCCCGTGCCGGTCTCGCCGAGAATCAGCACGGTGGCGTCGGTCGTCGCGACCTCTTTGACGTCGCCCAAAACCCTCAGCAGCGCCTCGCTCCGCCCGATGATTTCGTCCGCGCCGATGAGCGACTTCAGCTCTTCGCGCAGGTACTCGGTCTCGACGGTAAGCGATTGGATTTTTCGCTCGGCCTCCAGCCGTTCGTTGACGTTTCGAAGGATGAGCGTGTAGAACGGCTCGCGCTCAAGGTCGAACCGCGAGAGGGTGGCCTCCGCGCTGAATTGATCGCCGCTTCTGGACCGGGCGTTGAGCCCTCCGGCGATCCATAAACAGCGCTGCCCGTCCGACCGGGTATCCAGGTCGATGATCAGGCGGGCGAATTTCTCGCGCGACTCCGGCGTCAGGAATTGGGTAAACGTCTGCCCCGCGGCTTCCACGGCGGCGCAACCGAAGACTTTTTCCGCCGCTGGATTCATCTGGGTGACTCGGAGATGGCGATCCAATTCGATGATCGCGTCCATGGCGCTGCCCAGCAATCGAGCAAGCTTCTGCTCCCGTTCTAGCACCTGCCGCTCGGCGCGCAGGCGGCGCAGCTCGGCAGCGGCGCGGGCGGCGAAGATGTGAAACAGCGCCTGGGCCCGCGGCTCGGCGGGCATGGGCCGCTTGTCGAGCACCGCCAGATGGCCGAGACATCTGCCGTCGAGGTCGAGCAGCGGCATGCCCATGTAGCTCGCCGCGCCCGTGGCTCGCACGTCGGGATCATCGCCGTAGAGATGGAGCAGGTTGTCGGGAATGTGGATCAAGCAGCGCTCGTGGATCACCCGCTCGCAGGGCGTGCCGTCGATCACCATTTCCCACCCCTCCAGCCACTGGGTGTCCATCCAGAAAGCCAACGCTTTGAGCCGTCGCGCTTCGGGGAAATATTCCGTGACCCAGGCGCCGTGGGTGCCGAGGACCGCGGCGAGGCTCCTGACCAAGGCTCGAAAAAACTGCTCACCGGTCTCTGTGGCCGTGCCTTCGACGATGGTGCGCAGCGCGGCATCGACATCGATCTGTTGAAGCGGCGCGCGGTCCATGGCTGGCCTCGCAAGGTGAAATGGAACCCGGTTGACTCAGTCCAGGATGGGAAAAAAAGTATTGACCGCGGGCTCCGGCCTGTTTGCATCGAACGACGATGTTATGCCACTCGGTTCGCTCTTGCCGCCTGCAGTCGCTCTCGTTCCGTTGTTCAGAGGTGGCGAGACGCCGCCGCTTCGACCGTGGCGGACTTCGGGACCTTTATCGAGGTTGCGGATCAGAATCGCCTTGTCGCCGGACATATCTTGCTCCCTACCGCACGGACGGCGGCCTCGGGCGCAAATCTTGAGCCAACTTAACGCCGGCAAGATACGGAGTCAACCGGGAAATTGATGATCTGAGCGCTCCGGGTCGCATTGATTTGTCGCCCGCTGTCATCTAGCCGAAGTCCACCTTCGCCAGCCAAAAAGAGCTCTTGTAGGTGCTTTTTGCCATGTGCGCGGGAAAGCACATTGCCGTCGCCAGTCCGATCGATCGGGCGCGCGGAAAAGCTTCAAGCGCGCCAACCAGCGCATCGCGACGGCATCTCCGTGGTGGCTTTTCCCGAGGAGCGAGAAGTCGGGACGGTGGGCTCCTCCCCCTTAAGAGAGGAGGCCTTCTCCTGCCCTTCGGTCCGGCGCCCTGATCGTGCCCGTAACCATCGTGCCGGCGGCGCCCCCGTCAGAAATCCACCTTGAATCCGCCGGCGCCGGTGGAATAGCAGACCGGCATGTGCGGCGTATTGCGCGCGTAGCCGATCCGGCCGCGGCGGTCGAGGATGATGACCCCGCCGGTCCCGCCCGTCCGGGAGGCGAGCAGCTCCACGGCCCGCCGAGCCGCTTCTTCCGGATCGCAGCCCGCGCGAACGAAGTCCAGGGCGCTCTTTGCCAGCACGACGCGGATGATCGACTCCCCGTGGCCCGTGCACGAAACCCCGCCGTCCTCGTCGGCATAGACGCCGCAGCCCGGGAGCGAGGAATCCCCCACCCGACCAGGCAGCTTGTCGAAGATCCCGCCGGTCGAGGTCGCGGCCGCAACCGCCCCGCCACGGTCGAGCGCCACCGCGCCGACCGTGCCGTGCTTGTCGCGCCAGCGCCGCTGTTCGGATTCGACCACGAGCTCCTCGGGCGGACATTGCGGAATTCCCGCGGCGCGGGCGAATTCCAGCGCCCCGGCGCCCGCCAGAAGAACGTGGCGGCCGTCCTCCAGCACGCGGCGCGCGAGCTTCACCGGATTCTTGATGCGCTGGACCGCCGCGACCGCGCCCGCCCGGAGCGAGACCCCCTCCATGATCGCGGCATCCATCTCGATCTCGCCCCGGCTGTTGAGCGTCGAGCCGGTGCCCGCGTTGAACAGCGGGTTGTCCTCGAGCGCAGCGACCGCCGCCTCCACGACGTCCAGCGCGCTTGCGCCCCGCTCCAGCAGCCGCCACCCGGCGCGCGCCGCGGCGTCGCAACCTTCGAGCCGCCGCTCCAGGCTCCCGTCCCTGACGGGACCCGCTCCGCCGTGGACGATGATCGCCGGGGCCGCAGGGCTCACTTGGAGATGTCCAGCTGGTCCCGCGTCCTGTCGCCGGGTCCGGGGAAAAGGCGCGCGCCGGTTTTCTCGTCGTCAAGCAGGATGGCGAGCTTGGGGCACATCCTGGCCGCTTTGAGAATCGTATCCTCGGTGTCGCCTTTCGGGTCGATGACGATCGCCTTGAAGGTCTCGTCGAGGTCGAAGACGTTCGGCGCGATCGAGACACAGTTGTTGTGCCCGCGGCATCGTTCCCGATCGACGGTGATTTTCATGGTTCCTCCAGCGAATCCTTTTCATCCCCACCGATACAGTCCGACGATCACGCCGTCGGGTCCCTTGATCGCCCCGCGCGTTCGCCGCCTGACCGGCGAGTCGGGAGGCAGGCCGGGCGCTTCGGTGTAAACCGGCTCGGAGAGAACCTCGGCCCCGGCCCGGCGAAGCCTTTCCAGCTCCGCTCCGACGTCCGGAACCCTCAACGCGATCTCGCGCATCCCGACCCTGCGCTCGTAGGAAGGCTCCGCCGACGGCTGCTTGAGCGAGTAGAGCTCGAGCTTGGCGTCGGAAGCGCCGGGAAACTTGAGGTACGCGATTTCCTTTTGATAAGGGCTTTCGGGCCGGTACCGGGCGAGCAGCGAGAAGCCCAGGAGCTCGGTGTAAAACCGGACCGACCGATCCATGTCCGAAACGACCACGCCGACGTGGTCGATGGCCTCGATACTCATCTCTCCTTGCGCCTCCTTCGATGCGAAAGTGTCTTCGAGGTCATGCTTCGAGCTCGCGCAGGATCGCGCGGCACGGCGCTCCGTCCGATCCGGCGAGCTTGACCGGCGGGCAGATCAGCTCGTAGCGCCCCGGCGGAACCGCCGAGAGGTCGATGCCCTCCACCACGATCACGCCGCGCTCGAGGAAAGCCCGGTGGACCGGCACCTGCTGGTCGGCGCGCGCGACCGAAAGGTAATCCAGCCCCACCAGGCGGACGCCGAGGTCCGCGAGCGCCGCAGCACCGTCGGCCGAGAACGAAACGAAGCTCGGGTCGTAGCTTTCCTTTTGCAGCAGCGCCGAGTTGCGCGTCTTGAAGAGGACGCGCTCCTCCCCCGCCAGCCCCAGCCGGGCGATATCCGCCGCCGTGATCTGCTCGGCGGCCTCGACGGCGCAGACCCGCGCCGGCCCGACGAACAGCTCGAGCGGCAAGGACTCGATCGTCTGCCCGTCCGCCAGGAAGTGAAACGGCGCGTCGACGTGCGTGCCGGCATGAACGCTCGCGTGGATCGAAGAGGAGTTGTTGGGATCTCCCCGGCGCATGCGCTTGCGCTCGATCAGCTCCATCGGCTGCGAGGTCAGCCAGCGGACGGTTCGAGGCGAGAGGGTGAGCGATATGTCGTAGATCTTCAAGCCGGCCACGCGACGATCTTATTGAAGGAGCTTTCCGGCCGCAAGCCCTCGGCGAGCCGCCTATTTCCCGAGGTGGATTGCGATCGTCCCGGCGACGACGCTCAAAATCCCGATCGCCGTCCGCAGCCGGATCTTCTCCACGCCGCGGAGAAAAAGCTTCGCGCCGATCAGGGCCCAGACCGGATAGCTCGCGGCGATCGGGGCGATGACGGTCACTTCGCCGATGCTGAGCGCGGTCAGGATGAAAACGATCGACAGCGTCTCGAAAATGCCGGTCCACAGAAACGGCCCGAGCGCCTTTCGCTCCCAGACGAGCCGTTGCTCGCCCGGCGAGAGCGCGAGATAGACCAGGAAGCCGGAGAGCGAGATCAACCCCATGAAGGCCGAAAAGAACAGCGGCTCGTTCGAGAGGCCGAGGGCGTAGCGGCGTATGGGATGATTCACGCCCGTGAGACAGGCGGCGGCGACGGGAAGCAGGAGATGCCACCAGCGAAAGGTCGGCAGCTCCTTTTCCGCCCGCCACGAAACCAGGATCACGCCCGCGACGACCAGCACCGTTCCGATCACGACCAGGCCCGAAGGCCGCTCGCGCAGCGCCACGACCGCGATCGTCGCGCTCACCAGCGGGCTGATCGACTGCAGCGCGCCGCTCCGCGACGCGCCGATCCGGAGCACGCCGTTGTACGCGAACAGCCGCACGCCCATCTGGAACACGCCGACGATGCAAAACAACCCGAGCGCGACGGGCGAGACGCGCGGAATGCCACCGGAGAGAAACACCGCCGACCAGAGCGAAACGTTCTGCACGGCGATGGAGACGAGCGTGACGGTTGCCGGCGTGGAGTGGTCGAGGCCGCGGCGCGACGCCACCAGCGCCCCTGCGTACCAGATGGAGGTCAAAAGAGCGATCAGCTGGGCTTCCATGGCGTCGGGCGGGCGCGGAAGCTAGAGTTCGGGATCCCCGGGTCGAAAACCGGCGGCGTCCGGCTGCGCTGGAACCGCGCAGACTTGCGTCCCGTGCCCGGGAAGAGGGACGGGCCCGGAGTTCGGGCCGCCGTTGTCCCTAGCTGTTCTTCAACGCCTCGCGAAACCGCTCGCGGTGCTCGATGCTGTAGAGCCGGCGGAAATTTTCCGGGTAGGCCTCGCCGGGCTGCACCTTGAGATCGACGAAGACCGGCCCTTCTTCGCCGAGAATCTCCGGCAGCCGGCGATCCCACTCTCCGAGATCGTCGATCTCGTAGGTCTTGCGGTAGCCCGCCGCCTCGGCCATCGCGCAAAAGCGGACCGCTCCGGCGCGCGGGATGGGGACCGCTCCGTTGGTCTCGTAGGTGCCGTTCTCGCAGAGGCAGTGGATGAAGTTCTTCGGGGCGGCGTTGGCGATCGTGACGAGGCTGCCCAGGTTCATGAGCAGGCTGCCGTCGCCGTCGAGGACGATCACTTTCCTGTCGGGACGCCCCAGCGCAAGCCCCAGGGCGTGCGACGAACCCTGGCCCATCGCTCCCGTGAAAGTGTAGTTGAGATCGCTCGGCGCGATGTGGATCCACTCCTGGGCCGCCATGTAGACCGCCACGACGATCTCGTTCGTGCGGTGGCGCGCCAGAACCTTGAGGCACTCGTCTCGTTTCATCATGGCTATCGCGGCTCCCTTCCGATCAGCATCGCCACGGGCGACGAGGTCGCGTAGGCCTTCTCGACCGCGGGCACGATGCGCTCGACGTCGCCCGGCTCTTCGAGCAGCTCGTGGCTGATCTCCATGGCGTCGAGCACCGGCTCGACGATGCGGATCCCGTAGCGCTTGCTCTGCGTGGGCGGTACTCCCGGCTCCTTGCCGAGAAGCCCGACCATCATGCAGACGGGATTCTTCCCTTCCATCGCGACGCCGCGCAGCGCGTTGCAGGAGTCGAGCAGCCCGGTGTACTGCATCATCATCAAGGCCCGCTGGCCCGCCGCGTAGAGGCCGCTGCAGATCGAGATCCCCTCGTCTTCCTTGCAGACCTGAACGACGCGGAAGTCGGGGTCCTTGAGCATGGTCTTCAAAAGGTAGTGGCTCGTCACCCGATCCGGCAGCGCAACGACGAAGCGAATGCCGGCTCGCTTGATCTCGCGGATGATGTCCGCCGCCTTGAGCGTCGCCTCCGACATGGGCCCTCCAAGGAGAATTCTGGTTCCTGGTTTCGACCGGAAACCGGAAACCGCAATCTTATGATGCTTCCTTCACGAAGTCGGCGAGGCGCTCGCCGATCATGATCGAGGTCAGGTTCGTGTTGGCGTGGCTGACCACGGGCATGATCGAGGCGTCGCCCACCCACAGATTCTCCATCCCGTGAACGCGCAGCTTCTCGTCGACCACCGCCGTCGGATCCGAGGCGGGCCCCATCTTACAGGTGCCGACCCCGTGGTGGTAGCTGTCGTACGTCGAGCGCGCGAACTTCCCCCAGTCCTCTCCCGGTCCCGGCTGAATCAGCGGGCCGTAGAACTCCCGCGCGGGCCCTTTGTGGACCATTTCCTCGATGAAGTGCATCGCCTCGAGCATCGCCTTGAGGTCCTCCGGGTGCTCGAGCATCCCGGAGTCCACTCCGGGGAGATCGTGCGGATCGGTGCTGCGGAGATAGACCCGCCCGCGATTGCGCTGCTCCAGAAGGTGCGCGGAGACCGGCATCATTCGCTTGATCCCGGCGACCTCGGTCGGCGGTCGCATGACGATGTGGAAGTTCGGGCAGCCGTAGAGCGGATTGTGCCTGGTGATCAGGCGGAAGCGCGGCACGATCCAGTCTTCTTTCGCCGCCTGCGGCCCCTCGAAGGTCATGAACACGACCGGATGATCGTGGTAGTTCTCGCCGACGCCTTTGAGCTCGTGAACTGGCGGAATGCCGTGCCTCTTGAGCTCGGCCGCCGGGCCGATGCCCGAAAGCATGAGGATCTGCGGCGAGTGGTAGACTCCCGCGGTCAGGAGAATCTGGCCGCCTTCGGCCGTGAGCACCCGGCCCTCCTTTTCGTAGCGGACCCCGCGCGCCTTTCTGCCTTCGAGCACGAGCGAGTGCACCGGCGCCTCGGCGATGATCGTCAGGTTGGGCCGGCTTCGGGCACCGTTCAGGTAAGCGACCACGGTCGACTGCCGCTTGCCGTCCTTGATGTTGTAGGGCGAGGCGCAGACGCCGTAGGGCTCGGCAACGTTCAGGTCCGGGCACTTCGGAAGCCCCATCGCGTAGGCCGAGGCCATGAAGGCCTGCACCGGCGGCGACGCCGGCATGTCGAGCGTGAAGTGGCGCTTGACGTAGAGCGGGCCGGAGTTGCCGTGAATGGGGCTGCCGGGAAAGTCCTGGTCCGATTCGATCCGCTTCATGACCGGCAGGCACTTCTCGTAGCTCCACTCCGGGTTGCCGAGCTTTACCCAGCCGTCGAGGTCGGCTTTCATCGGGCGCAGCACCGACATCACGTTCACCGACGAGCCGCCCCCCATGATCTTCCCGGAAAGCGCGTAATAGATGCTTCCGTCGGCATGCCGTTCGCTGGGGTACATGCGCACGAAATCGGACTCGAGCAGCAACCGCGTCTGCTTGTCGGCGTCCGCCACCAGCTCGGGGAGCGGCCACGGATCGGGCCCCGCTTCGAGCAGGAGAACTTTTCTCTTCGGATCCTCGGACAGCCGCGTGGCGGCCACGCAGCCGGCCGAGCCTCCTCCCACGATGATCACGTCGTAATAATCGGCCATCGAAAACCTCCGAAGCCTGCCGCCGCTTCGCGGCTGTTCAAGAGCTCAAAAGCTCGAGGAAAGGTCGCCTCGTTCCAGTTCAAATCGTTCAAGCCGTCCAGACGGTTCGGGCCGTACGGTGGAATCAGGCCCCGAGCGCTTTTTTCAGCCGGCGCGTGAACTCCTGCAGGATCAGCGTCGCCGTCGCCCGCAGGACCATGTCGCCGAGAATCGCCAGCCGGCCGTTGATCTTTACGTCGGCGCGGTAGCTCATCGCCGTCTTCGCCTCCGAGACGCCGCGGAGACCGACGGTCATGTCGGCGTTGACCGTGCTCTTGGTCACCGAATCGCTTCCCTCGGTCCGCACCACGAGCTCGTGCGGCGGGCGGCTCTCGACGATCGTCGAGCGAAAGGCGAACCGGCCCGAGATCGGCCCCACCGTCGCCCCGAGCACGCCCTCGAACGTCCTGTCGTCGATTTGCTTGACCTCTTCGATGCCCGGAAGGCAGGCCGAGAAGCGGTTGATGTCGATCAGGAAAGCCCAGGCGTCGGCCGCCGGAACGTCGAGGTCGATCGTGCCGTCGAAGATCATCGTTGCATCGTCCCGAGAGGAAATCTGGCGTGATCTTATGCGAGAACCCGCCCCGTGACAAGCGATGTGGCGCGTCCCTCGGCGTTGACGCCATTTCGCCTCCCTGTTAGCTTAGCTTGATGGCTCTCGTTCGCACGCGCTTCGCGCCGAGTCCGACCGGATATCTCCACATCGGCGGCGCGAGAACCGCGCTCTTCAACTATCTCTTCGCGCGCCATCACGGCGGTAAGTTCATTCTGCGGATCGAGGACACCGACCGCGAGCGCTCCACGCTCGAGGCGATCCAGGCGATTCTCGACGCGCTCAAGTGGCTCGGGCTCGAATGGGACGAGGGGCCCTTCTATCAGACCCAGCGCTTCCCTCTTTATCGGGCGAAGATCGAAGAGCTGCTGGCCAAGGGCCTGGCCTACCCGTGTACCTGCACGCCCGAGGAGCTGGAGGCGAAGCGCCAGGCGGCGCAGAGGGAAAAGCGCAAGCCTTCTTACGACGGCACCTGCCGCCCGCCGGAAGGCGTCGTCCCGTCCCTGCCGACCGACCGCCCCTACACGGTCCGGTTCCGCTCGCCCCGCGAGGGCACCACCGTGGTAGAGGACGCGGTCAAGGGTCGGGTGGTCTTCGACAACCGGGAGCTCGACGACCTGATCATCGCCCGCTCCGACGGCACGCCGACCTACAACTTCTGTGTGGTGGTCGACGACGTCGACATGAACATCACCCACATCATCCGCGGCGACGACCATCTCTCCAACACGCCGCGGCAGATCCAGCTCTACCGCGCCTTCGGGGCCGAGCCGCCCCGGTTCGCCCACGTTCCGCTGATCCTCGGAACCGACAAGACGCGCCTGAGCAAGCGCCACGGGGCGACTTCGGTCACCGCCTACCGCGACATGGGGTATTTCCCCGAGGCGGTGGTGAACTACCTCGTCCGGCTCGGCTGGTCGTACGGCGACCAGGAGATCTTCTCGCGCGAGGAGCTGATCGAGAAGTTCACGCTCGAGAGCGTCGGGCAGTCCGCCGGCGTGTTCAACCCGGAGAAGTTTCTCTGGGTGAACTTCCAGTACATGAAGGCGCGGCCGCTCTCCCGCCTGGCCGAGGAGGTCGTCCCCTTCATCGAAAAGGCCGGTTACCCCGTGCCCCAGGACAAGGCGTGGCTCGAAAAGATGATCGCGACCTTGAGGGAGCGTGCCCGGACCCTGGTCGAGCTGGTCGAGGCGGCGCGGTTTTATCTCGTCGACGAGGTCACCCTCGACGAGAAGGCGGCGCGGAAGTTCCTGACTGCCGCGGTAGCCGCGCCGCTCAGTGCGCTCGCCGAGCGGCTGGCGGCGACCGAGCCGTTCGACGAGCCGCATATCGAGGCCGCCTTCGAGACCGTGCTCGCGCAGTTCGGCCTCACGCTGGGCCAGCTCGCGCAGCCGGTGCGCGTGGCCCTTACCGGCGGAACCGTGAGCCCGGGCATTCACGAGATCATCGCCGTGCTGGGCAAGGAGCGAACGCTCCGGCGCCTCAGGCGCGCGCTCGAACGCATTTCCGCCCAACCTTGACTCGCCGGCGCAATTCTTTTACCTTAAGTCACGCGCACTTGAGGAGTCGGCTAATTGGTAAGCCACCTGACTCTGGATCAGGCGATTGTAGGTTCGAGTCCTACCTCCTCAGCCATGGTCCCATCGTCTAGCGGTTAGGACACCGGCCTCTCACGTCGGTAACACGGGTTCGAATCCCGTTGGGACCACCAGCGTCCCGCCACGACGACTCCCGGCAATAAGTGCTCAACGCAGGAAAGGGTTGTAAACCCTTACCTGCCGTAATCTTGTCCATGGTCAGTTCTTCGGCCCGCGTAGTGATTGCTTCCTCTTTACGGGCCGCAACGAGGATTAGCGCATCCCGGAAACCCAGCCGGTGACGTTCAGCCAATTCGCTCGCCGAAAGAATGTCACGAGCTTCCAAGACGGCAACGCTCTCGTGGCCAAATCCGACCGGATCGCCGCCACGACGTGCGTTGTCGCCGGCGATTCAATACGGCGGCAGCGGCCCGGCGTCGGCCAGCTTCTTGTAGAGGGCGATGACCTCGGGATCGCGCGGCAGCTCCTTGACCGCTCGCTCCACCTCCTCGCCGGTGAGCGGCGTCGGTTCCCTGCCCATGAGCTTTTTGAAGGTTGCCACGAACTCCGGGTCCTTCCATGTCCTGTTCAACGCCTCGCGCAGAATCTGAACCAGCTCCCTGGGCGTACCCGGGGGGAGATGGATGGGCCATCGGGGATATTGAAACAACCTGAACAGATCGACGACCTGAGCGACCTTTTTGTCCCTGGTCAGCTCCAGGAGATCCGGCAGCCCGGGAATCCGCGGATCGCTTCGGCCCTTCGGGTTCATGATCTGGGCGTGAAAGTGATTCTTCTCCACCAATCGGTCCCGGAACAGATCGTCGATGTTGCTGGTGGTTCTCGCGTCCACCTCACCGCGCTCCATCGCCAGATTCAGCTCCGGGTTGGTGAATCCCACGACGAAGCTCGGGTCTTTGAGCTGGAGGACATACGCGAAAAGCCGCGCGGTGACGTAGAGCGAGTGACCCACCGAATGCGCCCCGACCCGCAAGCCGGAAGCGCGCCGCACCTTCTCGAGAGTATCGAGGCCGGCCTCCTTGCGCGTGTAAAACACGTAGGGGTAACCGGTCTCGGTCGAGCCCAGGTAGATAAATTTGTCGATGTCGAACTTCACACCGGGGAGCCCGATGATCGGCCCGGGGATGACGGCCCCGCCCGCCGAGCCGATGGTCAGACCGTCCGGCTTTGCGGTATTGAACATGTAATTCGCTGCCCGCCTGCCGGCTGCACCGGGCATCATTTCCAGCATGACGTTGGGATTGCCCGGAATGTATTTTTTCAAGAACGGGATCAACGCCCTCGCCTGAAAGTCGCCCGATCCTCCCGGGCCGCCGCCACGGACGATGGTAATGGTCTTGCCCGCGTAGTACGGCGTCGCGGCAAGAACTTGTGCCGATACCAACAAAACCCCGACGCCCACTGCACCGAAGAGCCGTTTCCTTCGTCTTTCCATGGTGTCCCCCTCGAAGTGTAGAGATGCCTGCGTCCGGCCTACGGACATACAACAATCCCCAAAACTTGTCACCCCCAGGCCGGTGGAGTTCAGGCTCCCTGCTCGACTCACGCCACCAATGACGTGAGCGCGGCGAACGGTTTGCGCTCACGTTCAGCACCGAGGCGGAACAGCAGTCCAAAGCCCCCTCGATCACCTCACAATCGGCGTTCATCCTGGTCAGGTATTGACGCTCTGCAACCTGGAGAGGCGCTTATGAAGATGCTCGGCTTGGCTCGCCCTGCCAACGATAGGCGTTGCCGGGGAGTTCGTCCTGAAAGACTCCGTTTGTCGTCTGATGCATGCTGACAACTCCTGGTCGATCGCTAAGCTAGAGTAAAGCGATGATAACCTCCTGTCAGAAGATGGGAGACAATGAACGATCAACCTGTCCAAGAACTCGGGGAGACTTCATATTTGGTAAAAGAATTGTGCGGTCCGAAGTGCACCTTGAGCACAAAGACGTGGTAGTACAACACTAGACCTGGCCCTGTACCTCCGCGCTCCTCACCTAAACGGCAAGGTGGAGCGGTCGCAGAAGACTGACCTTGAGGAGTTTTACGGCCCGTGGATCTTCGTCGGGACGATCTGGGAGAGAAGCTCTCGGAGTGGCAGCACTATTACAACTGCGAACGGCCCCACGGCTCGCTAGGGGGTAAAACCCCTCTCGACAGATACGCGGAGCTTAAGGATCGGCCGCCGCTTTTGGAAGAGGTGGAGACGATATACGATTCTGCCAAGGACAGACTCCAAGTGCAGAACGATAACGTTGATTTAGCCCTTAAAGAGTCGAAACGATCAGGGTGAATCACACAAATCACACAACTGAACCGATTCAACGGATGGGAAACGTGCGACTCCGCCGCTCACATACTGTAAAGCGCTTTCATAACCAGCAGGCCGGCCAGATCTAAATAGCGAAAGCAAAGACCGGCGGAAGAACTCAGAGCAGTGGGCGGCCAGCGTTACTTCCTGATGAATTGATTCGTGTAAACCTCTCCCACCGAAACCTTTCTGCCGGTATCGAAATACTCGTTTGTGATCGCGACCGTTTTCTCCATCACGTCCGGCTTTATATAGCCAAACCCCAATTGCAGCGATTCCGGTGGAATGAAAATTTCTTCGAGCGCACTTTTTAGCTGAATCCGGGTGAGCTCCCGATTCAGTTCGGGCTTATGCTTCATTAAGATCTGCAGCGCCTCGTCCGGATGTTCCCGGCTGTATCGCAGGCCTTCCATGGTTCCCTCCACGTAAGCGCGGATCACGTCGGGGCCCCGCTTGATGTTTTCTTCCCTGACGATCAGCCCTCCGCCGTAGATATTGAGGCCGTTATCCTTCAGAAACACCCGCTTCAGTTTGATCCCCTGCTTGGTCGCCGCCATCTCGGTCACCTCGTCGTTCGAGGCGCGAAACATCCCGACGAAATCCGCCTTTCTGGCTATCAGAGCGGAAGGCAAAAGAGCCGGGGCGAAGTCTTGAATCTTGATCGTGGTGAAGTCAATATGGTTGATCTTGGCGAAGGCCGGCATCAAATAGCGGTGCGCCTGTCCCGGACTGACCGCCCATGACTTTCCCTCGAGATCTTTCAATGTTTTGATCGGGGTATCTTCGCGCCAGAGAATGGTGGCGGGCATATAGCCGAGCTGCGCCACGGCCTGGACAGGAGTGCCTCTCGATTTCGCCACGATGGCGGTTGAGAAATCGGCGAATCCCACATCGGCAAGACCGGCGCCAATGGCCCGCACGGTGTCGGCTGATCCTGCCCCGGGCTGGATGGTGACCGACAACCCGCGCTTCAAGTAAAAACCCTTGTCCAACGCCACATACCAGATGGCGTGTTTCCCGCCGATAATGAAATCCATCTGGATTTTGATCGGCTTGTCGGCCTTCTCAGCCGCCGACGCTGAAAAGGCGTGCAAAGACAATACGGCGCCCAAGGCTGCCGCCAGCAAGATCACTTTCAGTCCACCGGAAAGACGGGTTTCAGTGAACATCATTTTCCCCTAGTTCGTCGGTTTGGAGGAGATCTTCGCAAGCATGCCGCGGAACTCCGCGATCTCGGCGGAAGCCGCGGCCCGCAACTCTTCCTTTGACTCCAATTTCTTCAATAACGACTCAATTTGGGAGGCGAGCTCGTTGCCGGATTGTGCGGCGCCGTCTTCATCGGCGAAGATGATAGGTTTAGGGCTTCGCCGTTGATAGAGAACGGAGAGGACATCGAAGCGGTTATAGTGCCCCACGACATCGTGAAGCGTCTTCGCGTCGATCATTTCTTCCAAGTCAACATCGGCGTAGACGATTCCTTCTTCGCCTTTCAGCGGACCTCCGATATACCTGCCATATGGGTTGACGACGCTGGAAACGGCATTCCCCATGATCACCAGGCTGGCCGCTTGTTCGGTGAGGCAAAGCCGTTTGACGCTGTCCTTGCCGAAGACGGCGCTTGAGCTGATCACGAAGCACTTTCCTTCGTATGCGTGGTAGCGAATACGAATCTCTACTCCTTCGATACCCTGTCGGTTGTATTCAGCGGGGAAGCCCGGCCAGTGGGCTGTGTGTACCTTTTCGCCCTGAGCCAGAAGGGTAAATCGAGCGAGACTGTTGGTATTTTCGCCACACATTAGCCCTCCCAGCTCTCCGTATTTCGTCGGGTAAACCCTCAGAGTGCTTCCGTCTCCCGGAGTCCAGACGAGCCGCTCGGTCGTGGTAGGAACAAGCTTGCGGTGGACGCCGAGTACTTTCCCGTCGGGATCGAGGAAAAGAATGCTATTGTAAAGGCTCCCCATGGTTCCGGGAACCCGTTCGCTGATCCCGATGGCAACGTAGGCATCTGCTTTTCTCGCAGCCTTACCGAGTTGGTCTGTAGCGGGGCTAGGAACCTCAACGCTATTTTTGAAGAAGTCCCGGTAGAACCTCTTCATGGCTTCGTCCGGGGGGTAGAAGTAAAGCCAGTCGGGGTGACCGGGAATGAAGGATTCAGGGAGCGCAATTATCTTTGCGCCATTGCGGCCGGCTTCCTCGATCAACCTACAAGCCTTCTGTACTGTCGCCTCTCGATCCAAGAAGACCGGCTCGGCCTGGACGGCCGCAACCTTGAATTTTGCGTACGTATCGCCCATTTTCTCGTGACCTCCGGTTTTCCATACTCCAATCGGGGTGCAGATGTCCAGCTCGGTCGTTCAATAACGAGGCGATATGGGGTCAGGTCTAGCATCGTAGCACAACCCGTCTTACCCGCCCACCCCGCGTATCTGTTTCCTCGAATCAGGCACGATCCGCCCCACGGCCGTGAAATGAACTCCTAATTCCCTGTCCGGTCTGCTGATAGCTGCAAAGGTCGGTCCGGCAAGCCGCCCGTATCGCCCGGTCTCGATCCTGGTCTTGCCGGCGGACCGTACCGAGCTTTGGGACCGCTCTCCTCTTTCCGAACAAACGCTGACGGCCGACGCGCGAGCCGAGAAGATGGCAGACCAGTCCCACGCAGGAATCTGCGGGCATCGAGAAGTCGTCGGGCCGCTCTGGCGCGGCCCGGCGGTGCACATCAACAAAAGAGCCGCGACCTTTTTCCTTCGGCGTCACTTCTGTGCGCAAGCGCCGATACCCGGCTTCATTTCCACAAGGATGACGTGGGTGGGTGTGTCTCCGGTGTTGATGCCGATGTGGACCTGCGAATTCGACCACATGACGTCTCCGGCATTGAACTGTCGCTGCAAAATTTTTCCGTCGGGCAGAGCGATGCTTCGCTTGAACGTCGACAGAGCGTACACGACAAAGGCCGGATGCCTGTGCTGCTGTGTCTTCTCGCCTGGGCTGTCTTTGTAGTCCAAAACGCGCACGCAGTCGTTTTCAAAGATGACTTTGTACTTGTCTCCATCCGTACTGACCGGATCCTGTGCGAAGGCCGCCATGGAGAAAAGCAGACATGCAATGAAGCCGAGCAGCAGTTGGTGCATATGTGCCTCCTGAGTTGCCGGATGGCTCAGCACTATAGCTGCGGCATCACTAAAGATCCAGTTGGAGCCGCGTAACTATTGAGTCAACTGCCCCGCATGTTCCGGTCCAGCGGGGACGGTCGGTCGCCGCGAGGAATTATAGTTATAGGGGGTCAGGTCTAGTATCGTAGCATTCGTGTTAAACGGCACCGCTCAATTACTGCCACCCATGCACCTCCTTTAGCAATTCAACCGCTTGCGGTGGCGTTACTACCCAAATGCCAACAAGCCGAAGCGCGTCCTGCCTTCCGTGCGTAATGAAATCATTGAGGTTGAGGGTAACAAAGAGGTCACCACCCGTGCGCACGTGATGGAAAAGATGTTCGACGTCCCGCTCTTGGTTCGCGGTAAGCGCACTCGCTGTTGGGAAAAGGATCCGTCGAAGTTCTTCGCTCATGTCCGGTCCAGCTAGGACATCTGGTCCGCCCAAAACGCTTGCGTCAAGCGTGAAAAGCTCTGGCTGTGGAGCAAGGGAGGACGCCTTTTGTACTCGGTGCCGACCCTTGAGCTCTTTCAACATAGTGTCCGTGCGCTGTAACTCGATTTGCCCGGTCTGCGCCCAACTCTCCAGGATGTTTAGATCTCGGTTCCGACCTTTGGCATTAATGCATCCTGTATCGAGCGTTACGCGACGCGGCCGAAGGCTAGTTGTCTTCCATGCCTCACGGCTAAACGGCCATGTGCAACCAGCACAGGCTGCGGCACCTTTTTTATTGTGGTGACCGCATTTCACGCACTCGAACAGATCGTCTTCCTCGGGCATCCGTTTTCTGTGCCGTTTAACTAATTTATGTAAGCTGGTCAGCCTATCCCGGCCGGCCGTTTTTGAACTTGGGACTGATTCTATAACCGTCTCTGGGTAGTTAGCAAGAAATGCAATCGTTATAGGGGGTCAGGTCTAGCATTGTAGCACAATTCAATTTCGGCCAAGCCCACTGTTCGCGGATGCTTGACCATGGAGGCCCGCAACGGACTGGCAATCGGCAGTCGTGTTGGCCTTTGGCCGGGGAGCACGCTGCGTCCCCGCAGCCGGCCGAGAAGACAAAACTAGAAAGCGCCCTGTCCCCCTTTTCCTCTTCTCGCGCGCCGCCGCGATCTCTGGTACCTTACGCTGAAACGTTGTCCTGGCCTCCCTCGCGCACTTTGTCGGCGGTGAATCGCAAGGGCAACCGAGGGAAGGTCGTTCATGTCCATCGCGAGCCGGCTACTTCGCGCGCCCCGGATCTTTTACGGCTGGTACATCGTTGCCGCCTCGGTGGCGATGAATTTCTACCTCTCCCTGGTCTTTTTCCAGGGCTTTCAATCCTTCTTTCTGCCGATTTCCGAGGAATTCCACTGGGACCGCGCCACCACCTCGGGGGCTTTTTCGCTCCGCCAGCTGGAATCGGGGCTCCTTGCGCCCCTGCTCGGATTCGTCGTCGACCGCTGGGGACCGCGCAACGTGATCCTTTGCAGCGTCGTCGTGACCGGCGCGGGCATGATCCTGATGAGCTTCATCACCAACCTGTGGATGTTTTACGGCGCCTTCCTGGTCATCTCGTTCGGCGCGAGCGGCGCCTCGCACGCGATTTCCTGGCCCGCGGCCATCGTGAACTGGTTTCAACGGCTTCGCGGCCGGGCGCTGGGACTCGCCTGCATGGGTCCCGTCGCCAGCGGCCCTTTTCTTTTCACGATCGCGATGCTGGAGGAAGCCGTGGGATGGCGCAACGCCGTCCGTCTGGCGGGTCTGGGGACGTGGCTCATCGGCGTCCCTCTCGCGCTCATGGTGCGCTCGGAGCCGACCCGCTACGGCTATCTTCCGGACGGGGATCCGCCGGAACGCAAATCCGAAATGGCGGCCGGTGGAAAAGCGAGGTCCAAAGACGCCGGCGCTGCGCTGAGCGTCGGCGAGGCCGTCCGCACCCGGGCGTTCTGGCTCCTGCTCCTGGTGCTGGCGCTGCAGTTTGTCGGCCTGAGCGGCGTGACCGTGCACCTGATTCCCCTGCTCGAGGACAAGGGCTACAGCTCCACGGAGGCCGCGAGCATTCTCGGGCTCGTGTTTCTGTTGAGCGGCATCGGGCGCTTCGGCAGCGGGATCGTTTCCGAGTGGATCGACCGCCGCGCGGTCCTGGCGGGCCTTTTGGCGTTTCAGGTCGGAGCCGCGCTTTCCCTCACGCAGATCCAGCCGGCGGCGCTGTGGCAGGCGGCGCTGTTCGCTCTTTTCTACGGCATAGGCTTCGGCGGCATCATTCCCTTGCGGTCGCTCTTCATCGGGGATCTCTTCGGGTCCCGCTCGTTCGGCGCCATCCAGGGCCTGATTCAAGGCGGCGCAATCGCCGCGGGCGTGCTCGGGCCCGTTTTCTTCGGCAGGGTCTTCGACGTCACGCGGTCCTACAATCTCGCTCTCTACATTTCATCGGCGATCTCGGCGATAGCCATCCCCGCAGCCTTCCTGCTCCCCCGCTCCTCGAAGCGACGCCAGGCGTAGCCCCGGTTTCTTCCACCGCAAGGCCGCTGCGGCCGGTTCAAGGGCGAGCTGCGCTCTCGCGCATCGCCTCGGCTACGGACTCGCTGAACCGGCATCGCCGTCGCCGGCCACTCCGAGCGCTACAGGGCGCGTTCGCCGCCCGGGTCGAGCTCTGCGGCGTCGTCGCATCGCCTTCTGGCCCAACACCCGGCGCAGTAGGATTTTTCGCAGGCCAGGCACGTGTACCAGGCATGGCGCCGAAGCTGCCGTCTCGCCTCCAGGCCGCGCGCGCCGATGTCCCAGTCGTGCCACTCCGATTCCGGAAGGGGTTTGAAGCAGCGGTTGCACTTCACGTCGTCAGTATAGCATCCTTTCGCCCCGAGTCGCCCCCGGCCGCCTTACCTTCGCTCCTCGCCCGGGACCAGCGCCGAGCGAAGGATCTTGCCGATGGGGCTTTTCGGCAGTGAATCGGCGAACTCGACCACGTGAGGAACCTTGTACGGCGCGAGCCGCGCCCGAAGATGGCTGCGGATCGCTTCGGCGAGCCGGTTCGACGGGGCCCGCCTGTCGCGCGGCACCACCACCGCCCTGATCCGGTTGCCGATCTCGCGGTCGGGCAGGGGCACGACCGCGGCCTCGATCACGTCGGGGTGCTCCTGCAGCGCGTTTTCGATCTCCACCGGCGAGATGAAGATTCCGCGGCTCTTGAAACAATCGTCCTTCCGGCCGGCGATGAAGAAGTACCCCTCCTGGTCCCGATACGCGAGGTCGCCGGTGAGATACCAGCCATCACGGATCGCCGCTTCGGTTCGCGCCGCGTCCCGGTAGTATCCAAGGAAAAGGCCGGGATCTTTCGTCGAGATGGCGAAGTGGCCGAGCTCTCCGGGCGGGACGGACCGCAGATCGTCGTTCAGGATTTCCACGGCCGTGCCGGGCAGCAGCCTGCCGACGGAGCCCGGCTTCACCGGGTGGCGCGATCCGTGGCCGACGACGAGCTGGTACTCGGAGACACCGTAGTGCTCGTAAAGCTCGCACCCCACTCGCCTCTTCCATTCCCCGTATGTCGCCTCCCGAAGGGCCTCGCCCGTGGAATGAGCGCAGCGAAGGCTGCGGAGATCGTACCGCTTCTCGAAATCGGGCTCGGCGAGCATACGGCGGTAGACGGTCGCCACCGAGTAAAGCACGGTGACCCGGTGCCGCTCGACGGCCGACAGGATGTTTTCCACCGTAGCGCGCCCGCCGAGGATCGCCCCGGTGACCCCGTTTCGCAGCGGAAAGAGCAGGTTGTGTCCCAGAGCGCTGATGAAGCTCCACTCGCCGGTCGCCATCACCACGTCGTTTTCCCGTGGCGGAAGCCGGTAGCGGTTGAGATCGCCGAGCGCGACGATCCAGCGATGCGCGTGGACGATGGCCTTGGGCTTCGCGGTGGTGCCGGAGGTGCAGACGATGAACGCCGGCTCGTCGGCCGCCGTGTCAGCGCCGGCGAAGGTCTCCGCCCTCCCTTGCACCAGCGACTCCCACGCCAGCTCGCCGGCAGCGGCGCCGCCGGCGCAGATGAGACGCTCGATGGAGCTCGACGGCCGCAGAGCGCGCACCACGCCCGCGCGCGAGCTCTCGGTGATCGCCCACCTGGGCTCGGTCCGCTCCAGGATGGCTTCGAGGTCGGCCATGCCGAGCAGCGAGTTGACGAGCACCGGAATCGCTCCGGCCTGGAGCGTCCCCAGAAACGAGACCGCGAACTCGACGGAGCTGGGGAGAAGAAAGAGAACCAGGTCTCCTCGTTTCAATCCCAGCCCGGCCAGATTCGCCGCGAGCGCCGTTGCCCCGCGATGGAGTTCCTCGTAGGTCGTGACGCCGCCGTCGTGAACCAGCGCGGGCCGGGGGCCGAAGCCGCGCTCGATCTGCCGGCCCAGTACCTCGGCGGCGATATTGAGGCGCGCCGGGACGGTCCGGTAGCCCGGCCAGGGCCATTCTCCTTCAGCCGGTACGCCTTGGGTCGGCGAGGTTCGTTCCACTGCCGTCACGATGCCGGCGCCTTCGCCCCGTGCCGGGGCCTCGAAGCGCCGCTCCTACGTTTTCTTCTTTTTCGCCTTCGTGTCCGGCGGCGCGAACGGCCAGCGCGCATGGTACGGGTAGCGATAGTCGGGCCGGCGCTTCTCCTTGAACGCGCGCATGCCCTCGAGGCAGTCTTCGGTGCGGGTGATCTCCAGCACGGCGTCGAGCTCCTGCCGGTAGCCTTCCTCGGTGCGGTTCCAGTTCCAGTACATCTTGATCAGCCGCTTGGCGTGGCGCACGGAAAGGTACGGGTTGACGGCGATCCGGCCCGCGAGGTTGAAAGCCTCCTCCATCAAACGCGCGTGAGGATAGACGTCGTCCACCAGCCCGATCCGCAGCGCCTCCTTCGCGTCGATGATCTCGCCGGTGAGGATCAACCGCATCGCCCTGCCGATCCCGACGAGCTTCGGCAGGTTCCTCGCGCCGCCGCTTTCGGGCACGAATCCCGCGGCCACCGCCACCTCGCCGAAGCGCGCCCGATCGGAGGCGAGCCTCATGTCGCACAGCGCCGCCATCTCCAGACCGACGCCCACGGCCGGACCGTTCACGGCCGCGATCGTCACCTGCGGCAGATCCTCGAGCTTTCTCATCGCGCTCTGGAGCACCCGATGGCGCAGGTCGTTGAAGAAGTGCTCCGCCATTTCCTTGTAGGGCCCGGTGATGCCCATCGAGCCTTCAAAGGCCCCGAGCGCTTCGCCCTCCGAGGGGAGATCTCCGCCGGCGCAAAATCCCCTGCCCTCGCCTGTCAGAATGACGACCTTCACGACCGAGTTGTGGGCGATCTCGTTGCAAAGGGCGTCGAGCTCGAGCCGCATCAGCGGGTCCACCGCGTTCAGGCGGTCCGGCCGGTTGAGCGTGATCTTGCCGATGCAGGGCTCGCCGGGCCGAAACGGGTTGTCGTGTATCGACCATTTGATGGCTCTGAAGTTCATGCTGGCTCCTCGAGACCCGAGCTTTGAGAAATGCGGCTCTGGGATCGCCGGCCTCTATTCGTCCTTCGGCTCTCCGTAGTACGAGGCGTTGACCGGCGTCTCCTTTGCAGGCCGCCGCTGCCCGGCGATCTTCTCTCCGGTTTTCCAGAATTCTCCGGCGACGGCGAGCCTCGCCTCTTCCTCCAGCTCGTCGTTCCAGTCGCCGAGGGAATAGCCGTACCACGGCGATTCGGGCTCGATCCGCGGCAGACCCAGCCGGTTCCACAGCTCGAGCGCTCGCTCCATGTACTCCCTCTTCGGCAGCGAGATGGGCGGGAACGTCTGCTTGAGCGTCGCGTCCCAGAGGAGGCAGGAGTCGTCGGCCGATCCGCGCGCGTCGTGGCGCGGCGCGTGGCCGACGTCCATGCCGCGAACGATCTGGACGTCGCGGTGCGGCTGGGAACGGTAACCCAGCGCCCAGAAGACCGCGTCGAGGTTTTCCGGATCGATGTCGTCGTCGACGGCGATCACGATCTTCGACATCGAGGGACGGAAGGCCACCGCGCCCATCAGCGCGCGCTGGACCTCCGCGCGGCTCGGCTTTCTCATCTGGACGACCGTGAGCTTTTGCGTCGCCGTAAGCGGCTCGTGGAGCATCACGCGAACCACGCTCTTCACCCCGAGCACGTTCCTCAGGTGGTCGAGATAGAGCGGCTCGTAAGCCATCTTTTTCATCACGCTCGATTCCGAGGGCGTCACCTGGCTGATGATCGAGCAGAGGATGGCTTTCCTGCGCCGCGTGATCGCGGTGACCTCCATGTAGGGATTGTATTCCTTCGGGTTGACGTGGCCGTGCGACTCGCCGAACGGCGCCTCCGGCTCGAGGAACTCCGTGTTCACCCAGCCCTCGATGACGATCTCGGCGTCGGCCGGGACCAGGAGCGGCACGGTCTTCGCCCGCACGACGCGAATCGGCGCCTTCACCAGCCCGCCCGCCACGGTGTACTCGTCCACGTCGTAGTTGAGCTTTTGCGCGGCGACGTAGGAGATCGCGGGCACGCCGCCGATGCTGAGCGCGGCCGGCATCTTCTCGCCCCGGGCGCGGTACTTCTCCCAGTGGATATAAATACCCTGTCCCAGCTCGAGGGACGGGTTGCACCCGACGCGATCCGGCGCCTTGATCATGGCGCGATAGGTGCCGATGTTGTGAATGCCGCTTTCCGGGTCCTTCGTGATGTAGTGAGCGGCGCTCACGTAGGGAGCGTTGTCCCAACCCGGAGTGGAGATCGGCACCGGTATCCCGTCGACGCCCTGTCCGGGAGCTTTGAGCTCGCTTCCCTGGAGGACGATCTCGTGAACGGGCGCCGCCCGGGAGGGAATTTCCACCGGCGGGATCGGGTTGGCCCTGGCCTGCGCCCAGAGCTCGTTCACCCTGGCGGGATCGGCGCCCAGGCCGATGCCGTAAATCCTGCGGTTAGCCGCGAGAACGCCGATCGCCACCGGAATGTCGTACCGCCTGCCTTTGGCGTCGACCGGCTTTTCGAAGAGAAACGCCTTGCGGTCCCGTTCCTTGATGCCGCCGCGAAACTGCCAGCGGACCAGCGGGTGCATTTCCGTATCCTTGCAGACCGGCTCCTTCACCCGGACCAGAAGGCCCTCGCGCTCGAGCCGCTCCAGATGCTGGTGGAGGTCCGGGTAGCGGCGCGGCGCGATTGCAACGCCCGCGGTCTTGACTGACCTCGATTTCGCCATTGCGGATTCCGTGCTTGCCTGTGTAACGCTCGCCGCGGAAAAACCAGCCGCGGTTCGAAGCCTTCTTATCCCAGCGCCGTGGAAATGTCCACCAGCCCGCGACCGCGACGTTTGCGGCGCCGGTGTCATCGGATCGCGGAGAAGGCATCTTCGATTTCCTCGGGACTTCGGTCCATCAACGACCGCGACCGTATTCTGGAATTCCGGGGTCCGCCGGGCTCGCCGTCCTGTGTATCCGGCCTCGACACAAGTAGCTACCGGGAGCTACATTGCTGTGTGAGATCCGTCCGGTTCCGTATTCACGCGCGCCACCTTGTCCGCTCGCACGCGGACGACGTCCGCGCCCTGCTGGGCCGGCTGGCGTTTATAGAACTTTCGCCGCCCGTGCTAGCGAGCGCCCCGGACTCCTTCCCGAAACCCGCGAGAACTTCGGAAGCGTTCATCTGGCATCGATGGATTTTCTGCGCAAGCAAGGACACCCGTAACGCTCGCGAGCTATGATAATCGGCTCATTACCTGCGCCCACAATCATTGGATCACCTTGTCCGCCTTCACCAGCACATTGGGCGGAATCGTAAGACCGGTAGCTTTTGCCCGGTCCCATTGTATGGTTTCAGACGCAGAGAACGGCGACAGAGACCCGATCTTGTAGATTTTGCCGACCGGTTGAGCTGCACCGGACGCCGGGGCGCCGGCCTTGACGCGTCGAGCGTTTTCCGGATAACTATGATTCACCGCGGAGGCTCGGGGGACCGAGAGGGTGAACCCCGAGATTTCCCCGGGGCCTTGAAACGTCTCTCCGGCGAGTACCGGTCGGAATCCCCCGGTGAGATAAGAAACACTTTCGCCGCGCGCAGGCCGCTCAAGCGACAGGGGTGAGCAGAAAGCCGGAATCTCCGCGCGCGCCCCGGCCGGCGGCAAGCTGCGATTCCGGTCTTGGGGAACCTGAGGAGGACCATAAATGGCAAAGCCCGCCGCGAAGGAAACGATCAAGAAATCCAGCCAGCGCTGGCAATCCGACGTCATCGTCGACCTTATCAAGCAGTTCGAGTTTCCCTATATCGCGCTCAATCCCGGTGCGAGCTTCCGCGGCCTGCACGACTCCCTGGTCAACTACGGCGAGAACCAGCCGCCAATGCTCCTCTGCAACCACGAGAAGATCGCGGTGCAGATCGCGCACGGCTACGCCAAAGCCACCGGCCGCCCGATGATGGCGATCGTCCACAACGTCGTCGGGCTGCTGCATGCTCCGATGGGGATCTACTACGCCTACATCGACCGCTGCCCGGTCTTCATCGTCGGGGCGACCGGCCCGATGGACGAGAAGCTCCGCCGGCCGTTCATCGACTGGATCCACACCGCGTTCGCCCAGAGCGATGCGATCCGCAACTTCATCAAGTGGGATTACCAGCCCGGCAGCATCCACGGCGTCCCTGACTCCTTCGCCCGCGCCTACTCGATCATGATGACCGAGCCGCAGGGGCCGGTTTACGTGTGCTACGACTCGGCGCTGCAGGAAAGCCCGCTCAAGGAGGAGCTGCAGCTCCCGAGGTACACCGTGAAAATCCCCTCCCGGATCGCGCCCGAGCCCGCCGCGATCGAGCAGGGCGCCGACATGCTGGTGGCCGCCGAGAACCCGTTGCTGCTCACCGAGTACGCCGCGCGCATGCCCATCGGCTTCCAGCCCACCGTCGAGCTGGCGGAAACCGTCGGCGCGTCGGTTTACGACGTCAACAAGCGGCTGGGATTCCCCAACCGCCATCCGCTGAGCGTCAGCTTTCATCCCGACGCCTTCAAGGGCGTCGATCTCGTCGCGGCGCTGGACGTCGTCGACTGGACGCGAGGCTCGCACAAGCTCAATACCCAGACGCGCGAGATCACCGTGGTGACCGAGCCGGACTGCAAATGGATCGACGTCGGTTTCGCCGACATCGAGATCAGCAAGTGGGCGACCGACTACAACAAGCACCACAACTGGGATCTCCGCGTGCTCGGCGACACCGCGCTGGCGATTCCCGCCCTCACGGCCGCCTGCCGCAAGCGGATCGACGGCGACAAGCGACTGGCGGCGCGCGTCGCGGAGCGCAAGCGGGCGATCGGCGAGCGGCATGCGCGCCAGTGGCAGAAATGGCAGGAGCAGGTCAAGGAGCAGTGGGACCAGCGCCCGATGGCCGAGTCGCGTCTCGCGCACGAGGTCTGGCAGGTGATCAAGGACGAGGACTGGGTGCTCACAGCCAACACGCTCAAAGAGTGGGTGCACAAGGTCTGGGACTTCGACCGTCCCTACCGCCACGCGGGCCGCGAGCTCGGCACCGGCACGCAGATCGGCATGTCGATCGGCGTGGCGCTCGCCTACAAGGGAACGGGCAAGCTCGTGGTCGACCTCCAGCCCGACGGGGATCTGATGTTCGACCTCGGCGCGCTGTGGATGCCGGTCAAGCACGAGATCCCGATGTTGATCGTGATGTACAACAACCGCGCCTACTACAACGACTGGGCGCACCAGATCCACATGGCGCACCAGAGGGGCACCGACCCCGCCCGCGCCTACATCGGCATGGACCTCGAGGCGCCGGCCCCCGACTTCGCGCACATCGCGCGGGGCATGGGATGGTACGCCGAGGGGCCCATCGAGGACCCGGCCGAGGTCGCCCCGGCGCTGCGGCGCGCGATCGCCCGGGTGAAAGCCGGAACGCCCGCGCTGGTGGACACGGTCGTCTGGCGGCGGGGCGAGAACGCGTAAAGAGGTCGCCGACCGGGAAGGACCTGAAGAGAAGAAGGATTTCGAGGAGGAACGTTCAATGGCAAAGCCGGCCACCCAAGCCCAACCCATCAAGAAGTCCGACCGGCGCTGGCAATCCGATGTCATCGTCGACATGATCAAGCGCTACGGCTTCGAGTACATCGCGCTCAATCCCGGCGCGAGCTACCGCGGCCTGCACGACTCCCTGGTCAACTACGGCGAGAACGATCCGCCCATGCTTCTCTGCCCGCACGAGAAGATCGCGGTGCAGATCGCCCATGGCTACGCCCGGGCGAAGGGCAGGCCGATGATCGCGATCGTTCACGACCTGGTCGGGCTGCTCCACGCGCCGATGGGCATCTACTATGCGTATCTCGACCGCGCGCCGGTCTTCATCATCGGCGCCACCGGACCGATGGCGGAGCCCAAGCGCCGCCCCTTCATCGACTGGATCCACACCGCCAACGTCCAGGGCGAGGCGATCCGGAACTTCGTCAAGTGGGACTATCAGCCCACCACCGTCGACGGCGTGCCCGGCGCCTTCGCCCGTGCGTACTCCGTGATGATGAGCGCGCGCCAGGGCCCGGTCTACATGTGCTACGACGCCGGGCTGCAGGAGGCTGAGCTCGACCACGACGTCGAGATGCCGCCCCCGGGGGCGATCGAGGTTCCGGCGCCGCCGGCCGCCGATCCGGCGGCGCTCGAGAAGGCGGCGGACACGCTCGCCGCCGCGCGACGCGTCGCGATCATCGCGGATTTCGCAGCCCGGCCGCCCCATGGCTGGGACCACGTCGTCGCGCTGGCCGAAACCCTCGGCGCCTCGGTCTGGGACGTGGGCTCCCGGCTCAACTTCCCGACCGACCATCCGCTGAACCTCACGATGGACCCCGAGGGCTGCTACAAGGACGTCGACGTCGTCCTCACCCTCGACATTGCCGACTTCGAGAAACCGACCCACGTGCGCGACATTGCGACTCGCACGGTCGTGAGCAAGGTGCCGGCCGGCGCCACCTGGATCGACATCGGCTTCACCGACGTCGAGATCAGCAAGTGGTCGATGGACTACGCCCGGCCTTTCTACGCGCACCAGCGGATGACCGCCGACCCGGTCACCACCGTGCCGCGGCTTACGCGCATGCTCGAGGAGCGGATCGCCAGGACGCCGGGGCTCGCCGAAAGGATCGCGCGCCGCAAGCAGGAGATCGCCGCGCGCCACGCCGAGGTCCGCGCCCGGTGGCGCAAGCAGGCCGAGGAGCACTGGGATCAAAAGCCGATGACCGTACCGCGCCTCGCGCTCGAGGTGTGGGAGGCGATCAAGGGCGAGGACTGGGTCCTGACGGCGGGCGATCTCGGGAGCTGGGGCAAGAAGCTCTGGAGCTTCGACCGCCCCTACTGCCACGGAGGCCGCGAGCTGGGCACCGGCACGCAGATCGGAACCTCGCTCGGCGTCGCCCTCGCCAACAAGGGAACCGGGCGCCTGGTCGTCGATCTTCAGCCCGACGGCGACCTCATGTTCGACGCGGGCTCGCTCTGGGTCGCGGCGAAATACAGGATTCCGATGCTGATCGTCATGTTCAACAACCGCGCCTACTACAACGACTGGAACCACCAGCTCGTGCTGGCGCGGACCCGCGGCACGGACCCCGCCCGGGCGCACATCGGGATGGATCTCTTCGACCCCGACCCGGACTTCGCCGGCCTGGCGCGATCGATGGGCTGGTACGGCGAAGGGCCGATCGAGAACGGCGACGATCTCGGGCCGGCGCTGAAGCGCGCCATCGAGCAGGTGAAACAAGGCCGCCCCGCCCTGGTCGACGCGGTCTGCGACCGCCGCAACCACGGCTGAAGCCGGATTGAACCGGGGTTCCGCAACCCGGCCGACAAAGCGAGGAGCGGCCCTGGAGCGGCGAAGGCGCCGGAACGCGAGGCTTCAGAGCCTTCGTGCGCCGGGGCTCCGAGTGTGGGCATGAACCACGGGCTTTCATCGAGGCAGCCCGATCGGTCCCTGCTCCGAGGCACCGGCCCATCGTCTTCGCTGCGGCTGGCGCACGAGGCGCCGAAGTGATCACGTCCGCGGCGCGCCCGACCGGGCGAGGACGCGTCCCGCCCACGCGTAGATGTACTGCGTGCCCATGTTGACGGCCACGACCCGGAAGAGGTGAAACGCCACCACCAGGGGCACGCTGATCTGCAGGGCCTGGGCGGTGATGGTCATCTCGGCAAGGCCGCCGGGGGCGGTCGCGATGATCATCGTGGCGATCGGCAGGCTGAAAAGGCGGGCGAGGACGGCGGCGACGGCCGCCGAGGCGATCAGGATGAAGAATGAGTTCAGCAGCGCGAACGGCACGAACAGCCGGTAACGGGCGAAGAAGGCCCGCTCGTAGCGCGCGCCGAGCACGAGCCCGAACATCAGCTGGGCGAAATCGGTCATCCAGCCCGGGACCGCCGACAGGCGGACGCCGGCGATCGTGAGCGCGGCGCCGAAAAAGATCGGCGACAGCAGGTAGCCGTTGTGCAATCCCAGCCGCTCCGAAACTTCTCCCAGGGCGAAGCCGGCGGCGAGCCACGGCACCAGGATAGCGTAGTCGAGGGGAAGCGACGGGCGATAGGGACTCGCCTCGAGCGGCACCCCGCCGTAGGTGAGCGCGAACGGAATCACGATCACCACGATCGAGACCCGCAGGCTGTGGGCGACGGCCACGGGGACGATCTGCGCGCCGTTGCGCTCGGCCAGCACCGCCATCGCCATCGCGCCGCCCGGTATCGAGGCGAAGAAAGTCGACTTCTCTTCGACGCCGGAGACCCGGGTGAGGATCATCGCCCCGAACGCGCCGACCACGAAAGCCGCGGCGGTCGCCGCCAGGATCGCGGGAAAGTTGGCCCCCAGGGCCGCCACCACGGGCGGCGTGAAGTAGAGGGAAACCGAGGAGCCGAGAACCACCTGGCCCATCTGCCGGGCATAGGGCGGCGCCAGCATCCGCACTCCGGCGAGGTTGAGCGCGGCGACCGCGATCATCGGCCCGACCATCCAGGGGATCGGCGTATCGAGGCGGTCGAAGAGATAGCCGGCGGGAAGGCCGACGGCCACTGCCCTGAGAATCGCCGCAAGCCGCTTACGTAGATCGCTCGATCCGCTCATCGCCCACCGAATTCCGAAATCGCAGACGGTCCTGCGCGCCGTCGAGCAGTCCGAGCCCTGTGCCGCGGTGCGGCGCTCCGCAATCCGAGCTTCGAAACGCGAAGCTCGGACTTCGAAATCCGCAGTGCGATTGCGCGGGACCGGAATGCCCGGCCCCGGGCGTCAGGGGTGGACTACAGCTTGCCCTGGGACCTCAGGTAATCGATCCGCTGGCGCACGATCTCTCCGAGATCGGAGTTCGGCAGGCCCTCGGGAATTTCCAGGGAATCGGCCCCCAGCTGGGACAGCTTTTCGTTGAGCGCGTGCAGGCTCAGCCGGATGCGTTCGTATTCCTGCAAGTATTGGCGGCACGCCAGGATGTTCTCGTCGATCTCTTCCAGGCATTTGCTCAAACGGCGGCTCTCGTCGCCGAAGGACTTTCTCAGGTGCTCGACGTTCGCTTGAATGATCTGCTCTTCGACCGGCCTGATCTGCTTGGCGATTTCGTTTTTCATGTCCTGCAGAGCTTGCAGCAATCGCTCGTACGACTGTTCCTCTCTCATGAGATCCTCCGGCATTTGAATTCTCGAATCCTTGAGAACGTAATGGTGCGCCAGCGACTCCGAAACCCGCTTCTTCACGAGTGCCAGCGCCGCCCGGGCGTCCCGGATCTTTTCGTCGAGCTTCGCCTCCTCGGCCAGAAGCCTGGCGAGCTTTCCGATCGGACCTGATGCCGGCGTCACCTCGTGCCCTTTCGCGTCGGTCGCGCGGGGATTTTGGCTTGCAGGACTTCTATGTATCCACTCCCGCGACAAACTGCAAGCGGTTTTTGGCGACGGCGCGCGGGAGAAGGGAAAGAACCGACGGGAAGCCCGATCCGAAGACGCGCGACGGCGAAGCTAGTCTTTCTTGGAGGCCTTTTGCTCTTCGAGCTGCCGCTTCCAGCCGAGGGTGCGGGCCTGCGCCGCGACTCGCTCGGCTTCCGCGATCATTCCCTTGCGCTGGTAGAAGATCGACAGGCTCGTGTAAGCCAGCTCGTCCTGCGGCGCGACCTCGATCAGCTTCTCGCCGACCGCGATCGCGTCGTCGAGCTTCTCCTGCTGGGCATAGGTCATGGCGAGCGCGTGCAGCGCGTCGGGATAAGCCGGGTCGTCCGCAAGAGCCGCCCGATAAGCGGCGGCCGCCTCTTCGAGGCGCCCCTCGGCAAAAAGCTCCATTCCCCGGATGTAGAGCTCTTCCTTGGTCATTGCCGCGTCGGGATGAAGCGTCGGTGAACGTTCAATGGAGGCTCGGTCGTCGGGGCTCTCGGGCCCGTCGGGGGCGACATTGCTGGAGAAGAAGTCTCTTGAGGAGGACCGGGTTGACGGGTTTTTTGAAGATCGCCCCCTGAAGGCCCTCCAGACAGCTTCGCTTGATGATATGGTCTTTGTCGTAGTTGAAGGCCGTCATCAGGACCACCGGCAGCCCCGGGAGCTCCTTCTTTACCGACTGGTAGAGCTGGTAACCGTCCATGTCGGGCATCACCACGTCGCTCAGGACCATGTCGAACTCGCCGTGCCCCAGCTGCTCCAGCGCCTCGGCGCCCGAGGCCGCGGTCGCGATCTCGCAGCGCTCTTCCTCGAGCAGGTCGCGCAGCGACTGGCGAATGCCGGGGTCGTCGTCGACCACCAGCACCCGCAGGCCGCTCAGCGGATAGCGTGCGTCGACCTTCGACCGCGCCGCGCACGAGCCCGCGTCCTCGACGCGAAGGTCGGCCATCATCTTGCCGCCGAGATATTCCCGCGTCCCGTACTCGCCCTCCTCGGCCATCCGCCCGATGCGGCTCGTGATCTCCTGGATCTTGCGGATCTGGGAAGCCACCGACTCGATCCGCTCGGACTCGACGATGTAGTCCTCGTCCGTCGAGACGCGCCCCACGTAGCAGCGCAGCATCTCCACCTGGTTGACGAGGACCTCCAGGGAGTTGTTGATCTCGTGCGAAAGTCCGATGGCCACCTCGGCGAGAGTGACGAGACGATCCCGCCGCCGGATCTCGCGGATGTCCTTGGCGAAGCCGATCGAGCCGACCTCGCGCCCCCGCTCGTCATAGATGATCGATGCGGAAATCGCCACCGGGATCAGCTCACCCTTTTTCGTCTTGAACGTGGTCTCGAAATTGCGCACACGCCCCCTGCCGTCGCCCGAGTCGGCCCGCATCGCCGCCATGACCTTGCGCGCTTCGTCGAGGCTGGGATATATCTCCAGGACGCTTTTGCCCAGCACCTCGCCCGGCGAAAAGCCGAGGTTCTGGCGCGCTCCGTCGTTGTAGAAGGTGACGATACCTCGCCGGTCGACCGAGATGATGATGTCGGGGCAGCTCTCGACGAGCTTTTGAAAGTATTGTAGGGGTAGAGACATACGCCCGGCTAGATTTCCTTATGATAGATCCAACGTTCACGATAATGCAAGCATGGGGTCTCCGGGCGGCCTTCGAGGGCTCCTGCCCGCGAAAATCCGCTTCGATTCTTCCGCTTCATGCAGCCCCCCAAGGACACGCGGCAGCTTAACTGGCTCCTCGCCTGGGCCGTTGTCTTTTGCGACATCGGCACCTCGGTGTACTACGTTCCCGGGATTCTCTACGGCTACGTCAGGGACGCGACCCCCTTTTTCGTCCTGCTCACCACCGGCGGATTCATTCTCCTTTCGCTCAAGTACATCGAGATCTCCTGGCGCAATCCCGAGGGCGGCGGGGTCGTCACCATCACCACCAAGGCCTTCGGTCCGATGTGGGGCTGCCTCGGCGGCATGCTCATCACCGTGGACTACTTCCTCACCACGGCGATTTCCGCCGTGTCGGGCTTCGAGTACGTCGGGAGCGTCTTCCCCTCGCTCGACCCGCACATCGTCCTGATCTCCTGTGCCGGCGTGGCGATCCTGGCCGGGCTGAACATCATCGGCATCCGCGAGAGCGCCACGGTCGCCTTGGTGATGGCCTCGGCTTCGTTCCTCGCGAACCTCGTGGTGATCGCGACCGCGGTGGCGGTCATGGACGCCGCGCAGTGGCAGGCGGTGCTCCGCCATTTCCAGATGGGAAAAGGGATCTCGAACTACGATCTGCTCGTCGGCTTCGGCTCGGCGTGGCTCGCCTTCTCGGGGCTGGAGAGCATCAGTCAGCTCAGCCCCGCGATGCGTTTTCCGTTGCGGCGGACGACGCGTTACGCGATGGCCGCCGTCATCGTCACGATGCTCGTCACTTCGCCGGTCCTCACCGCGCTTTCCATCGGTCTGCTGCCCGAGAACGTCAAGGCCACCCAGACCGAGCGTTTCATCTCCGAGCTCGGCGCCGCCGTCGGCGGCTTCGGCGTCAAGCTCGCGGTGGTGCTTACCGCCTCGAGCCTGCTGCTTTTCGCGGCGAACACGGCCATCATCGGCGCCTATCACGTCTTTCTCGCCCTGGTGAAGGGAGGTTTCCTGCCGCGGATCGTGGCGATGCGGAGCACCACGTTCAACACGCCGCACATCGCCATCGGGATCGCCACGTTCGTCCCGATAATGGTGATCGTCCTGACCGGCGGCGAAATGAAGGTCCTCGGCGACATGTACGCCTTCGGCCTGCTCGGCGCGTTCGTCTTCTCTTCGCTCAGCCTCGATACGATCCGCTGGAACCTCGGGCGGCGGGACCCGGGCTTCTGGATCGGCGTCCTCACCACCGGGATGGTCCTGGTGGCCTGGGGCGTGAACCTGGTGGAGAAGGAGCTGGCCACCTACTTCGGCGGCGCGGTGACGGCGATCGGCATGCTCACGGCCGTCGGCGTGCGCCGCGCCTGGTTCCTCGACCTGCTCGTCCAGGTTCCTTTCATCCAGCGGCTCCAGGCGCGGGCCTACCGGGCGAGCGAAGAGCTGGTCAAGGAGGAGCTGCAGGGATTGATGACGCTCTCGGAAGCGGTGGAGGTGAAGGCGCTCTACCCCTCCTCGACCCTGATCGCCGTCAGAGACGAGGTCCCGCGCCTGATCCAGGAAGGGATCATCCGTGCCCGCGGCAAGGGTGAATCGGCGCTCTACTGCATCTACGTCGAGGAGTGGCCGGGTCTGTTCGCCGGCGATACGCCGCACGTCCCCAACGAGGAGGGACGCCGCACGCTGAGCGCCGCCCTCCAGACCGTCAAGCAAAAACAGGTCGAGATCGTTCCGATCTGGACGGTCTCGCACAACGCGGCCGAGGCGATCGCCAAGGCTGCCAAGGCGCTCGACGTCGACTCGGTCATCATCGGCGCGTCGCGTCGGTCGGCCTTCTACCATATGCTGCGCGGCCACGTCGTCAAAGGGCTGATGAAAAAGCTGCCGCGCGACTGCCACCTGATGATCGTGAACTGAGAAGGGACGCGGCTCGACGAAGGGGCACGCGCTCTGGCCGGCCCGGAAGAAGCCGGCGCTCAGACGCCTAGCTGGTCGTGGCCGATCGTTCGATCAGACGGTGCGCCTCCTCCAACCCCAGGAACCGGTCGATCAGCGAGTGGCCCAGGTAGATGAACGGCGTCATGCCGACGGCGATCAGGAACTTGTACGAGTAGTTCGACGCGGCGACGGTCAGGAACTCCGCCGTCCGGATCTTTCCCGGCAGCCAGAAGGCGATGGCGATGATCACGAAGCTGTCGATGAACTGCGAGATCGCGGTCGATCCCGTGGCCCGGAGCCAGAGCAGCCTGCCGCCCGTGCGGTGGCGGACGATCCAGAAAACCGCGACGTCAACGAGCTGGCTGACGGCGAATGCGGTCACGCTGCCGGCGATGATCCACAGCGACTGGCCGAAGACCGCCCGGAACTGCTCGTCGGTCACGGGCGAAAACGGCGCCGCGGGCACCTCGATTGCGGCGAACAGCACCACGAAGGCGTAGACGATCAGGGCGATCGTGATCAGCGTGAGCCGTTTCACGCCCTCGCGGCCGAAGTACTCGTTGATCAGATCGGTGGTGAGAAAGACCACCGGCCACGGGATGACCCCGATGCTCGCCGTGAAAGGGCCGATCGTAAAAAGCTTGCCGCCGGTGACCTCGCCCAGGATCGCGTTGGTGACGAAGACACCGGCGAGCACCAGAAAGACGAGATCGCGGCGGGTTGGAGCGTCCATATCGGTCGGCGCCGCTTGCCGCAGCCGGGGCGAAGCCCCTACTTCGTCATGCCCAGGCTTTTCAGGAAGCCCGAGCGCTCGAGTTGCGCCACGAAGGAGTTGTCGAAGAACTCCTTCGGATCGGCGTTCTTCGCGTTCGGGAACTCCCTCTCGTCGAGATATTCGAACTGCGCCTGGACTGCCTCGGGGCGCACGGCGAGGCTCAGCGCCCAGTAGGGCGCGAACGCCTCGTAGGTCCCGTCCACGAGCTTCGGCTCCTCGATCTTGGCGTATTTGGCGATCGCCTTCTTCGCCGTCGCCGGATCCTTGCGCGACACCGCCACGCCCTCCGCAATCGCCTTGAGGAACGCGAGCACCGTGTTGGGGTGGTTCTTCAGGTATTTCTCGGTCGTGCCGTAGGCGACCTGGAAGGCCGGAATGTTGAGCTTGCCGATATCGACGAGCAGATTCAGCCCGGCGTCCCTGGCCTTGAGCGTGTTGGGGGCGGAAAGGGTCCCGGCTTGGGTCTTGCCGCCGATCACCGAGCTCAGGATCGCTGGCACGGTCTGCACGTAGAGAATCTGCACGTCGCGGTCGGGAACCAGGCCGTGCTTCTTCAGCGCCTCGCGCGTCGCCGTGTCCAGGGCCGCCCTCGGCGTGCTCGCCGCGACGGTCTTTCCTCTGAGGTCCTGCACGCTCTTCAGCTCTCTGGCGCCCCAGAGTTGAAAGACCAGCTGCTGCATCGTCCCGCCGAAATACTTCACCTGTCCGCCGCGCAGCCGCGCGTTGATCAGGTCGGGACCGTCGGTGTAGAAGTCGGCCTGTTCGGAGATCACGGCCTGAGCCGAGACCTGGGGATTGAGCAGCTGGAGCTTCGAGTTGAGCCCGTGCTTGCGAAAGAGCCCGGCTTCATGCGCCACCCACACCGGGGTGAAGGCGCCGCTCGGCTGCGCGTAGGTGACCACGACTTCCGTTTTCTCCGGCTTGCCGCCGTCCGCGGCGAACGCGCGGGACGCCAGCAGGGCGACGAGCGGGACAAGGAAGAATTTTCCGATCGTGAAACGAACCATGGCTTCCGCGGCTCCTCTTTCCTTTTCGGTTTGCGCGCCCGCGACCGATCACGCCGGACGCGCGTCGACGATTTTCAACTCGATGGTTGCGGTCCCGCTCCACTCGTTCTCGGTGAGGCGGTACACGAGATCCATGCTGTTTCCGGGGGCGGGGCAGGCGTCGCCATCCGGCCCGAACGCGACCGCGGTGACGAACCGGCCGCTCTGGCGCAGGCGGAAACGCGAGCCTCCGGAAAACGGCTTGCGGTCGCAGACCTCGACTCCCCTTGTTAGCAGCAACGGCTCCGGATTTCCAATGCCGAAGGGCTTGAGCGACTCCAGGTCGCGCGCCAGCCCGCCGCCGATCAGCGAGAAATCGATCTCGGCGTCGATCTCGAGGGGCGGCTCGAGGTCCTCGGGGGAGAGCCGCTGGCGCGCGCTTTCCTCGAAGGCCTCCGCAAAACGGGCGAAATTCTCCTCCCGGATCGTCAGCCCGCCGGCGTACTCGTGGCCGCCGAACTTTTCCAGGAGCGCGCCGCAAGCGCGAAAGCCCTCGACCATGTGGAAGCCCCGGATGCTGCGGGCGGAGCCCTTGCCGAACCCGCGGTCGAAACCGATCACCACCGCGGGCCGGTAATACTTCTCGACGACGCGGGAGGCGACGATCCCGAGCACCCCCGGGTGCCACCCTTCGCCCCCGACCACGAGCGAAAACCGCTCCGCGGCGCCGCCGGCGGCGTCGGCCTGCGCCAGAGCCTGCTTGAGCACCTCGGACTCGAGCTTGCGCCGCTCCTGGTTGTGGGCCTCGAGCTCCCGGGCGATGCGCAGCGCGACCTCGCTCGAATCCGTAGTGAGCAGCTCCACCACCTTGAGGCCGTAGTCCACCCGTCCGGCGGCGTTGATGCGAGGGCCGAGCTGGTAGCCGACCTGCCCCGCGCGCACCTCTCCGGGCGCGATGCCGGCGACCTGCTTGAGCGCGACGATCCCCGGGCGGGCGGAATCGCCCAGCTCCTTGAGGCCGCGGCGGATCAGGGTGCGATTGACGCCCCGCAGCGGCACCATGTCGGCGATCGTGCCGAGAGCGACGATGTCGAGATAGCGACGCAGATCGGGGTCGCCTCCGTCCCGAAATCGCCCCGCATCGCGCAGGCGAGCGCGCAGCCCGATCGCCAGGTAGAAGGCCAGGCCGGCCGCGCAAAGCCCTTTGTCCGGGAACTCGCAGTCCGGCCGGTGCGGATCGATCACCGCGACAGCGGGCGGCAGCTCGCCGCAAATCTCGTGATGGTCGACGACCACGACATCGAGCCCCATCGCGGCGGCCGCTTCGATCTCCCGGGAGCAGGAGATTCCGCAGTCGACCGAGACGACCAGTCCCACGCCGCGCTCGCGCAGCCGGGCGAGCCCCTCGACGTTCAGGCCGTAGCCCTCCTCGATCCGGTGCGGGACGTGAAACGTGCATTCGGCCCCGATCTCCGCCAGAAAGGAGACGAGCAGGGCCGCGCCGGTGGTACCGTCGACGTCGTAGTCGCCCCAGATGGCGATCGGCTCGCGGTGCTCCACCGCGCGGACGATGCGGGAGACCGCCGCCTCCATGCCGGCCATGAGAAACGGCGACGGAAGATCATGGCGCAGGCTGGAGGAGAGATAACGTCTGGCCTCGGCGCCGTCGTCGAGGCCGCGCAGCAGGAGCAAACGGGCCAGGAGCGGCGAGACGCCGAGCTCCCGGCAGTGGCGGTCCACCCGATCGCGATCGACTTGTCTGACGATCCAGTGCTTCGCCATCCGCCCGCGTCACGCCCTGGCTTTTTTCTCCCAGAGGAGAATGACCGGGCTCGCGATGAAGATCGTCGAGTAAACCCCGGAGATGAAGCCGACAAGGAGGGAGAAGGCGAATGGCCGGATGACGGCGCCGCCGAGAAAGTAAAGGGCGAGGAGGACGAGCAGCGTGGTGCTGGTGGTCAGGATGGTCCGGCTGAGCGTCTCATTGATGCTGAGATTGATGATGTTCTCCAGCGTGTCGCGGCGGATCTTGCGCATGTTCTCCCGGATGCGGTCGCAGACCACGACCGTATCGTTGACGGAAAAACCCACGATCGTGAGCAGCGCCGCGATGATCGTGAGATCGAACTCGTAGTTGGCCAGGAGCAGCGCTCCTACCGTGACCAGCACGTCGTGAACCAGCGCGATGATGGCGCCCAGCCCGAAGCGGAGCTCGAAGCGGACCCAGATGTAGGCTCCCATCATGATCGTGGCGAAGATCACGGAGAGAACGCCGCGGCGCCGCAGGTCCTCCCCGATCTTGGCGCCGACCGACTCGATGCGGCGCACCTGGAAGGCCTCGGGGCCGAACTGTCCCGCGAGCGCCTTCTTGACCTGCTCGCCGAGCGCGCCGAGCTCGACCGCGGTCCGATCGAGCCGCACCAGGTACTCGTTCTCGCCCGGCTGGCCGAAGTCCTGGATGACCGCGCTGCCGAGACCGATGGTCTCGAGCCCCTGCCGGATCCGAGCGATCGCGGTCGGCTGCTGGAACTTGAGGTGGACCACCGTCCCCCCGGCGAAATCGACCCCCAGATTCGGCCCCTTGACGAACAACAGGATCAGGACGGCGAGGTTGACGGCCGTCGAGACGGCGACGGCGATCTTGCGGTACTTGGTGAACGGGATCCGGGTCCCGGGCTTGATCAGCTCCATGGTGCCCTCAAATACTGATGCGCTCCAGGCGGCCCGCGCTCATGCGGTAGTCGTAGTAGATCCGCGTGATGTACACGGCCGTCAGGACCGTGGTGATGATTCCGGCGCAAAGCGTCACGGCGAATCCCTTGATCGGCCCGGTGCCGAACTGGAACAGGATCACTCCCGAGAGGAAGGTGGTGATGTTCGAGTCCATGATCGAGGGGAGCGCGTTTTGATAGCCCGCCTCGATCGCCGACCGGACGGAGCGTCCGGCGCGGAGCTCTTCGCGGATCCGCTCGTTGATCAGCACGTTGGCGTCCACCGCCATCCCCACGGTGAGAACGATGCCCGCGATGCCCGGCAGCGTCAGCACCGCCTGGAAGCCGGCGAGGATCGCCATCATGAAGAGCACGTTGAAGACGAGCGCCGCGACCGCGACCACGCCCGCGCCGCGGTAGTAGACGATCATGAAAAGAACCACGAGGGCGCCGCCGACGATGAACGAGGTGATGCCCTGCTGGATCGAGTCGCGGCCCAGCGACGGGCCGACCGTGCGCTCCTCGACGATCTCGACCGGCGCGGGGAGCGCTCCGGCCCGCAGCACGATCGCCAGGTCACGCGCTTCCTTGATGTCGAAATTCCCGGTGATCGAGGCCCGGCCGCCGCCGATGCGCTCCTGGATCACCGGCGCCGAATAGACCCGGTTGTCGAGAATGATGGCGAGGCGCCGCTTGACGTTGGCGGCGGTGATCTGCTCGAAAAGCCGGGCTCCCGTGGAGTTCAGGATCAGCTCCACGTAGGGGCCTTCGAGCTGCGTGCTCGGCCGCACCCGCGCGTCCGCGATGTACTCGCCGGTCATGAGGGTGCGCGACTCCAGCAGGTAGGGAACCTTTTCGCCTCCCTTGCCGCCGTCCGCGCCGTAGCCGTAGAGGATCTGCCGCCCCGGAGGCGGCCCGCTGCGCAACGCTTCCTCGAGGTTGCCCGTGTCGTCGACCAGCTTGAACTCGAGCAGCGCAGTCTTCCCGATGATCTCCTTCGCGCGTTCGGGGTCCTGGATGCCGGGGAGCTGGATCAGGATGTCCTGGCTTCCCTGGCGCTGGATGGTCGGCTCGCTGACGCCGAACTGGTCGATCCGGTTGCGAATCGTCTCGAGCGACTGGTCGACGACCAGCTCGCGGAGCGAGCGCAGCTCCTCCTTGCTGAGCGCCACGGAAAAGGTCGTCCGGCCCCCGGCGGCCTGGCTGCCGACGATCTCGAGGCCCGGGAAATCGCTCTTGAGAACTCCGCGCACGCGCTCGGCGTCCGCGGAAGCCGCCGCAATCTGCAGGGTCTGCCCGGAACGCTCGACGGACACCCCCGAGATGCCGCGCTCGCGCAGAACGTTGGCGAGATCTCCCCGCGCCCGATCGAGGTTGTTCTCGATCGCGCGATCGACCTTCACCTCGAGCACCAGATGGCTTCCCCCTTGAAGGTCGAGGCCGAGATGGAGCCGGTTCTCCGGCAGCACGGCGGACCACCACGAGGGAAGCTTCGTCGTGAGCGAAGGGAGCAGGCAGATCACCGAGGCCAGAGTGGCTACGAGAAGAACCGAGAACCGAATCGCAACGCTCCGCCGCATGCCGCTACTCCTTGGGCTCCTTCCCGGCGGATTTCTCGCCGGTGACCACCGCCGCGATCTGCGGCCGGTGAACGCGGATCCTCACGTTGGGAGCCACTTCGAGCGTCACGACGTTTTCCGCCAGGGCTGTCACCTTACCGTAAATTCCTCCCGAGGTCATCACCTCGTCGTTCTTTTTGAGCTTCTTGAGCATTTCCTGGTGCTCCCTCGCCTTCTTCTGTTGCGGCCGGATCAGCAGGAAATAGAAAATAACGAACACCAGGACCAGCGGCAAAAAGTTGAGCAACGGGCTCGGACCGTCCACCGCGGGCGCGCTTTGCGCGAACGCCACATCCAACATGGTTCCTCCTCCGGATCAGCGACCGCGCAGAAGGACGCGGAACCCGGACTCCTCGATCCAGTCGTCCAGCCGGCCCCGGCGGATCGCTTCCCGACACCTTTCCATAAGGCGATGGTAAAAGTAAAGATTGTGCAGCGTGTTGAGCTGCGACGAGAGGATCTCCCCGGACACATAGAGATGGCGCAGGTAGGCGCGCGAAAAGCTCCGACACGCGTAGCAGCGACAGGCCTCGTCGAGCGGCCGCGGGTCGTCGGCGTACTCGAGCCGCTTGATGCTGAGCTTTCCCTGCGACGTAAAGAGCGTGCCGTTGCGCGCGTTGCGGGTCGGAACCACGCAATCGAAGAGATCGAAGCCCGCCCTGACCGCGTTGACCAGGTCCTCCGGCGAGCCTATCCCCATCAGGTAGCGCGGCCGATCCTCGGGCAGCAACGCCGCCGTGAAGGATGCGATGCCGTGCAGCTGCTCGGGCGGCTCGCCCAGCCCCAGCCCGCCGACCGCGTATCCTTCGAACCCGAGCCGGCCGAGCTCCCCGGCGCACCAGCGGCGCAGATCCTCGTAGAGCCCGCCTTGAACGATGCCGAACACCATCTGATCGGGCTTGCGCCGGGCGGCGAGGCAGCGCTCGGCCCATCGCACGGTGCGCTCGGTCGACTTCTGCGCGTACGAGCGAGGCGCGTCGTGCGCGAAGCACTCGTCCAGCGCCATGGCGATATCGCTGCCCAGGGATTCCTGGGCCTCGATGGCCCTTTCCGGGGTGAGCAGGTGAAAGGAGCCGTCGAGGTGAGACTGGAAGCGCGCGCCCTCCTCCGAGATCTTGCGCGTCGCGGCGAGACTGAAGACCTGGTAGCCGCCGCTGTCGGTCAGGATCGGCCCCTTCCAGGCCATGAAGCGGTGCAGGCCGCCCAGCTCCCGGATCCTCTCCGTCCCGGGACGAAGATAGAGGTGGTAGGTGTTGGCCAGAACGATCTGGCAACCGATCTCCTCGAGGTCGCGCGGCAGCATCGCCTTGACCGTCCCCTGGGTGCCGACCGGCATGAAAGCGGGCGTTTCGATGCTCCCGTGCGGAGTCTTGAGACGGCCCACCCGCGCCCCCGTCCTGGAGTCGCGGCTCACTACCGTAAAGCTGGAAAGCATTCTCGTTTCTCGGCTCCCCGTTCCCAATCTTCGGTTTCGATCGACCGGATCCGCGAACCAAAAGACCCTCGGGCTAGAGGATCAGCATCGCGTCCCCGTAGCTGTAAAAGCGATAACGGAGCCGGACCGCCTCGGCGTAAGCCTGGCGCACCAGCTCGATCCCCGCGAACGCCGCCACGAGCGCCAGCGGCGTCGATCCGGGGAGGTGAAAATTCGTGACCAGCGCGTCCACGACGAGGAAAGGAGTCCCGGGACGGATGAAGAGGCGGGTGATCCCCTCGTCGGCCTCGATCCTCCCCCTCTGCCGCACCACCCACTCGAGCACGCGCGTCGTCGTGGATCCCACGGCGACCACCCTCCGCCCGAGCTGCTTAACTCGCCGGATGGCCTCCGCGGCCTCCGAACCAAGGCGGTATCTCTCCCCTTCCATCCGGTGACTGTCGAGCCGCCCACCGCGCAAGGGCTGAAACGTACCGGGGCCGACGTGCAGCGTCAATAGAGCCCTGCCGATTCCCCGGGCGGCGAGCTGCTCGAAGAGCTTCCCGGTAAAGTGAAAGCCCGCGGTCGGAGCGGCGATCGCTCCCGGGTTCGCGGCATAGACCGTCTGGTAGCGCTCCCGATCGAGAACGGCCGGCGCCCGTCGGCGCGTGATGTACGGCGGAAGCGGAGGCTCGCCGCGGGCCTCGAGCTGCGCGGCGAAGTCGCCGGAGTGGTGAAACTCCAGCGCAAAGCGGCCGCGTCCCAGATCGCCCAGGACTTCGGCGGCGAGATCGTCCGCGAAGCGGATCCGGCTCCCCACCCGGGGCTTCTTGGCCGAATCGATCAGCGCCATCCAGAGGCTGCGCTTGTCCGGAAAGCGCTCCAGCAGCAGCACCTCCGCCGCGCCGCCGGTCTCCTTCACGCCTCGCAGCCGCGCCGGAAAGACCTTGGTGTCGTTCAGCACCAGCAGGTCGCCGGGATCGAGGAAATCTCCGAGGGACGCAAAGACGGTATGGATCAGCTCGCTCCGGTCGCGGCGAACCACCATGAGGCGCGCCGACTCGCGTTCGCCGGTCGGGTAGGCCGCGATCAGCGATTCGGGTAGCTCGTAGTACAGATCGTCGACGTTCATCCGCTGGTCCGGCGCGACGAGCCTCGCCTTCCGGCCGGCGCGGCCCCGAGGACCGCGGCCGAGACCGCCGCGACCCCGGGCTCGGGCCGCAAACCATGAAGCAGCCGCGCGGCGGAGCGACCCGCCCCGGGGGCTAGGCCTGATCGCTTTTCTTCAGGAACGGCGTGAGCAAGTCGATGGGAACCGGGAAAATCGTCGTAGAGTTCTTCTCGGAGGCGACCTCGACGAGGCTCTGCAGGAACCGGAGCTGCAGAGCCATCGGCTGCTGTCCGATGACCGCGGCGGCATCGGCGAGCTTCTGGGAGGCCTGGAACTCGCCGTCGGCGTGAATGATCTTGGCCCGCCGCTCCCGCTCGGCCTCCGCCTGCTTGGCCATCGCGCGCTGCATTTCCTGCGGCAGGTCGATGTGCTTCAGCTCGACCAGCACGACCTTGATCCCCCAGGGATCGGTCTGCGCGTCCAGGATCTCCTGGATCCGGCTGTTGATCCGCTCGCGCTCGGAGAGCAGCTCGTCCAGCTCGGCCTGCCCGCAGACGCTCCGCAGCGTCACCTGCGCGAGCTGCGACGTGGCGAAAAGGTAGTTTTCGACCTCCCGCACCGCCTTGTTGGGCTCCAGCACCCGGAAGTACAGAACCGCGTTGACCTTGACCGACACGTTGTCGCGCGTGATCACGTCCTGCGGCGGAATGTCCATCGTCACCGTGCGCAGGTCCATCCGCACCATTTTCTCGATCCCGGGAATCACGTACACCAGCCCCGGTCCGCGCGCCCCCACCATCCGCCCGAGGCGGAAGATGACCGCGCGCTCGTACTCCTTCAGGATCTTGATGCCGCTGATGACCGCGGCGCCGACAATGATGATAAACGTCCACAAGGGTCCCAACACTGGCATGGATGCCTCCCCTAAGAGCCCGCCGATTGCTTCTCGGGGATGCGGCTGACCTTCAGCCGCATCCCCTCGTAGCCCACCACCTTGACCTTTTCCCCGACCTCAATAGCACTGTCGGCTTCCGCGTTCCAATACTCGCCGTGGACGAAGACTTTGCCGACCGGGGAAAGCCGGGTGCGCGCCTCGCCGACTTCTCCGATCAAACCCTGGTATCCCAGGCTGGGCTTGGCCTTCTGCGACCTGAAGACGAGATAGCTCACCGCCAGGACGAAGGAACCGAGCGTCGCGACCGCCGTGAAAACGATGGAGCGATCGACCGCCACCTCGGAGTTTTCGGTATCGAACAACAGGAGCGAGCCGAACGCCAGCGCAACCATCCCGCCGATGCCGAGGACGCCGAAGCTCGGGGCGAAGGCTTCGCCGATCAGCATCGCCACCCCGAGCACGACCAGCGCGAGCCCGGCGTAATTGAGCGGCAGCAGCTGAAAGGCGGTCAGCGCGAGCAGCAGGCAGATGGCGCCCACGACTCCCGGGAAGATCGTCCCGGGATGGGAAAATTCCATGTAGAGCCCGAGAATGCCGGCCATCATGAGCAGGTAGGCGATATTCGGGTCGGCGAGCGCGTTCAGGATTTTCTGCTTCAGGCTCATGTCGTGGCGCACCACGCGCACGTCCTTGAGCGAAAGCACGGTCTGTTTGCCGTCCAGATCCACCGTCCGCCCGTGGGCCTGCCGCAGAAGGTCGTCGATATCGCGCGCGATGATGTCGATGACGTTTTTCTTCAGCGCCTCCTGCTCCGTGATCGAAACGCTCTTGCGCACGGCCTGGATCGCCCATTCGGTATTGCGACCGCGCTTCTGGGCGATCGTCTCACTGAACGAGGCGACGAAGTTTTCCATCTTTTCGCCCATCACGCCCTTCACTTCCTGTCCTCCGCCCGCCACCGGATGAGCGGCCCCGATGTTGGTCCCCGGCGCCATGGCCGCGATATGCGCGGCCATCGTGATGAAAACGCCGGCCGACCCGGCTCCCGCCCCGCTCGGCGCGACGTAAACCACTACCGGGATCTGGGCCCCGAGGAGATCCTTCACGATGGTCCGCGTGGAGGTCAGCAGCCCGCCGGGCGTATCGAGCTGGATGATCAGCGCCCGCGCCCCGTTCGCCCGGGCACGCCCGATGCTCTCGCGGATGAAATCGTCCACCGCCGGATTGATGCTGCCGTCGACTACGATCAGATCGACGTGCGGCCCGGTTCCCCCCTCGGGTTGGGCCGCCGCCAGGATCCCTGCGGCGAGGAGCACGAGAAGAAAAACCCGCTTAAGCGTCCGCACCGCGCAGCTCCTTGATCACCTTCTTGATGTCTTCCCAAACCAGCTTCTTGTCCGCCGGGTTGCGCAGCAGATAAGCGGGATGGAACGTCGGCATCAGCTTGATGCCGTGATAGCGATGCCAGTTGCCCCGCAACCGCGTGATCGGGGTCTTGCTCTGCAGCAGGGTCTGAACCGCGAACTTGCCGAGCGCGACGATGATCTCGGGACGCACGAGCTCGATTTGCTTCTTGAGGAACGGCTCGCACGCGGCGACCTCGTCGGGCTCCGGGTTGCGGTTGTCGGGCGGGCGGCACTTCACCACATTGGCGATGTAGACGTCCTCGCGCCGCAGCCCCATCCCTTTCGTGATGATGTCGGTCAGCAGCTGTCCGGCCCGACCGACGAACGGCTCGCCCTGCAGATCCTCCTCCCGGCCCGGCCCCTCGCCCACGAACATCAACCGCGCGCGCGGATTGCCCACCCCGAAAACCAAGTGGGTCCGACCCGCGCAGAGCTTGCAGCGCCGGCAGTCGCCGATCAGCGCCCGAAGCTGCTCCAGGCTCTGAGCCGAAAGCGCCTCGGCCGTCCCGGCGAACAGATCGCCTTCCAGCCCGCGCAAGAGTGCCCCGGTCGGCTCCGCCCTTTCAGTGCGCTGGCTCCGGGGCAAGAAGGCGAGCCCCGCACGTTGCCGCCGCTCGAGGTGGCGGCGCAGCGACGCCGCCAGCCCGGCCAGCTCGCTCGGATCGACTTGGCTTTCCATCACGAAAGTCCTCGAACGATCTTAGCACTCGACGCCGAGTGGCCGCAATCGCCGCCACCTCTCAGCGCTTCCGCTCGCGGAGCTGCTTCAGGTAGGCCGCTCGGACCGCGGCGAAGAAGGCGAGCGTCGGCGCCCAGGCGTAGTCGCGGTAGGTGTGAGGCTGGGGCTGAAAGGCGCCGCCGCGATAGATCAAAGTCGCCTCGGCGAAAATTCCCGACCCGAGATAGACACGATGGCCGGCGTTCTTGGTCGACGCCAGCACGATCTTCCCCGCCTCCAGGTAACCGGGATCGACGTTGACCCGCCGCCGCACGATCCCGTCACGCAGCTCGCCGTGGCGCTCCTCGATCACCTGAGCCGAGAGCTTGAACCCGGCCAGCCGATCCGGGCTCCCGAGGGGGGCGAAGGAGACGAAGCGGCGCACCAGGTTCGGCCCCATCTCTCGCTCGTAGTAGGTCGACACGTTCCAGGGCAGCGGCTCGCTTACGGCCTCGACGCACCCGAAGATCGTCTCCAGCTCCCGCGCGACGGCCTCGAACAGACCGGCATCGGAGTAAAGAAGCGCCGCAAAATATTTGACGGGGTCGGGCTCCCTCGGGGCTCCCATCTCAGCGGCTTCGCTTGAGAACCACGAGGCGGTCCAGGATGCGGTCCGCCAGCTCCTCCTTGGTCATTCGCGGCAGCTCCTCGACTCCGCCCAGGCGATCGAGGATCGTGGCGGTGTTGTAGTCGACGTTGAACCCGCTGTCGCTCCGGCTGACGTCGTTCGCCACTACCATGTCGAGACCCTTTTCGCGGAGCTTTTTCTCGGCATTGGCGACGACATTTTCGGTCTCCGCGGCGAACCCGACCAGCACTCTGCCGTCCCTTTTCCGGCCGAGGTCCCGCAAAATGTCGGGATTAGGCTCGAGCCGCAGGCTGAGGGAGGCCGTTCCTCGCTTGATCTTCGCCGGCGCGACCTCGGCGGGGCGAAAATCGGCGACCGCCGCGGCCATGATGAGGCCGGTGCAGGAGGAAAAGGCCTCGAGCACCGCCTGTCGCATCTCGGCGGCGGTCGTGACCGAAACCACCTCCACGCCGGGCGGCGGTACGAGCGCCGTCGGGCCGCTGATCAGGCGGACCTGTGCGCCCCGCCGCGCCGCCGCCCGGGCGAGCGCATAGCCCATCTTGCCGGAGGAGCGGTTGGCGATGAAACGCACGGGATCGAGCGGTTCGTGGGTCGGCCCCGCGGTAACGACGAGCTTCTCTCCCTCGAGGTCCTTGGGCTTGAGCAATCGCCGGGCCTGCTCCACGATCAGTTCGGGGTCGGGCAAGCGCCCCTTTCCCTCGTAGCCGCACGCGAGATAGCCTTCCGCGGGCTCCATCACGTGATATCCGAGTTGCCGTAGCCTGTTCAGATTCTCCTGGAGCACCGGGTTCGCGTACATATGGACGTTCATCGCAGGGGCGATCAGGATAGGCGCCCGCGTCGCCATCGCGACCGTGGTCAAAAGATCGTCCGCGATCCCCCAGGCCAGTTTGCCGATGACGTTGGCGGTGGCGGGCGCGATTATCAAAAGATCGGCGGAGTCCGCCAGCCGGATATGCCCGATCTCGGATTCCTGCGTCAGGCTGAAGGTCTCGGTGGCCACTGGCCTCCCGGAAAGCGTCTGAAACGTGAGCGGCGCAACGAAATTCCTCGCGCCGCGAGACATGATCACCTGGACCGCAAAACCCCCCGCAACCAGCAGCCGCACCAGCTCCACCGCTTTGTAGCAGGCAATCCCCCCGGTCACTCCGACAACGATCATGATCCCCTCTGGGCACCACCGCTGGAAGCTCGAAAATAGACGATTATTCCCATAGTTGCAAATCGGTTTTCCAGCCGCTGGCCGTCAAAGGATTGTCACCTTTACGCCCTGTGTCACCGCATTGTTTTGCCGGACGGCCGCTCAGCCTACCGGACGCTGACAGAACTCTTTTGCCGTTCCGCCAACTGCAAATGAGACGTGATGCCCACGTTGGCACGCATTTGGCTTTCTCTAGCGCTATTCTCGCGATGCCTGGATACCCGCGGACAGCGCTTGCTAAAAGTGCCGGGTTCAGGTAAGTGACAACCGACGCACAAGGAGTCAGTCGAATGAGCCACCATGGAGTCTCTTGCACGCTGCCGGTAAGTTTTATCGTCACCCTTCTGGGCTGCCTCCTGTTCTTGCTACCGGCGGCGAATGCCGAGCCGGTCTCCGACACTGGCGCAGTCGAGGTCCTGGTCGGCCATGCGGCGGCGGCCGGCGACGCATCCGCGGCGGCCGGGGAGGACTTCGAATCGGATCCGCTCGAAAGCTTCAACGAAAAGATGTTCTGGTTCAACCGCGAGGTGCTCGACCGTTTCGTCGTCAAGCCTGTCGCGACGGCCTGGGATTTCGTGCTTCCAGACCCGGTGCAGCGCAGCATCCATAATGCGCTCGACAATCTCGCCGTGGTCCGCCGCGTCGTCAACAATCTCCTGCAGGCCAAGCTGGGCGGCGCCGGCAGGGAGGTGGCGCGCTTTACGATCAACAGTACCATCGGGGTGGTCGGGCTCTTCGACGTCGCGAAGGACGGTTTCGGCATCGAGCAGAGCGACGAGGACACCGGCCAGACCTTCGGCGTCTGGGGAGCCGGCCCCGGACCTTATCTGATCCTTCCGTTTCTGCCGCCGATGACGATCCGCGACGGCATCGGCTACGCTTTCGACGCCGCGATGACGCCGTACATCTACTTCCTGCCGTGGTACGCGAACGTCGGCATCAACGCCACCAACGTCGTCAACGAGCGCTCGCTCAATCTGGACCGTTTCGAGCGGGTGGCCGAAACCACGGTCGACCTGTACGGCGCGGTGCGAAACGCCTATTTGCAGCGGCGCGCGGCGGCCATCCGCCAGTAACGGGCGCCACAGGACGTCCGGCTCCCTCGACGGCGTGCGGCGCCGATGTTGACAACCTGGAATCGGTTCATTATGAAATAGAACCGATTCACGGCAGAACCCGCTTTTGCGCGCAAGCGTTCGCTTGCGTCGCTTCAATCTACGAGTGAGCTCGACCATGGCCAGGACCAAGAGAAAAACCACCGGGCGATCCGCCAAACATCGCTCGTCGGCGTACTTCGACGACACCGCGCACGAGGAAACGGAAGACGAAAACCTGCCGAGCGACGAGGCGGGCAGGCGCAAGATCAAGAAGAACTACGAAGAGCTGCTGGGGATTCGCATCGAGAAACTCAGGGGCCGGATCCTCAACCGCGAGAAAATCAACAAGACCGTCGACGGGGTCTACTTCATCTGCTTCGAGTGCAGGAAGATCTGCCACAACCTCGACGAGGGTTGGGTCGAAGAGGCCGAAACCCAGAACAATTTCTGCGCCGCCTGCGCGAAGACGAAAGGCATCCGGGCCTCCGCCGCTTAATCGCCGGCGCGCAGGCGCGAAACGAACTCCTCCAGATCGGCCGGCAGCGGCGAGCGTACCGTCAACCTCTTCCCCGTCGAGGGATGGGGAAGCTCAAGCTCGAAGGCATGGAGAAAATGGCGGCCGAGCGCCGGGTGCTCGGCACCGCCGTAGGTCCGGTCGCCGACGATCGGATGGCCGATCGCGGCGAGATGGGCCCGGATCTGGTGGGTGACCCCCGTCTCCATCTCGACTCGCAGCAGCGTCGCGTCGCGGAACCTGGCCGCGACGCGGTAGCGCGTGACGGCTGGCCAGCGTTTGCGGCCCGTGAGCTGCCGTCCCCCGGGAACGATCGCCACCATCCGCCTCGAGTCCCGCGGCGCGTGCGCGAGCGGGTAGGAGATTCTCCCGCGCGCCGGCGTCTTGCCCGAGACCAGAGCCCAGTATCGCTTCCTGACCCGCCGGGTGGCGAACGCCGTGCGTAGCGCCTGGTACGCGGCGCGCGTCTTGGCCGCCACGATCAGGCCGGAGGTTTCGCGGTCGAGCCGGTGGATCAATCCCGACTCCCAGCGGTTGCCGCCCGCGTTCTGCGTTTCCGGCCGCCGGGCTGCGAGAAAGCTCGCCAGCGTGCGGGTGTCGCGCCCTGAAAACCCGTGCGTGTCAAGTCCCGCCGGCTTGTCCAGCACCACCAGGTCGCCGTCTTCGTAGACGATGGGAACCTCGAGTCCGAAATTCGGCGGCGGCGCTTCGGCGAGCAGGAGCTCGGGACCGGCGAACTGCACCACGTCCCGTGCCCGCAGCCGCTCGCCTTTGAGGCACGGTCGCCCGTTGACCAGAAAGCTCTTCCCCCGAATCGCCCGCTCCAGCTGGCGGCGCGAAAGCTGCGGCAGCACGAGATGTGCGAACCGGTCCAGCCTCATTCCGGATTGCGGTGCGGAGACGACCCAGCCTTTGCTCGCGTGCAGCGAAGCTTGATCCGACATGGGAGCTACTTTACTATAGCGCCCACTTCTTGGCGGGACAAAGCGATGGCGTGCTTTTGCGTGATCATGGCGGGCGGCAGGGGGACGCGCTTCTGGCCGCTCAGCCGGGCGCGGCGGCCCAAACAGCTTCTGAAGATCCTGGGGCCGAAATCGTTGATCCGCGAGGCCGTGGAGCGCGCGATTCCGCTCGGCGGCGCCGGCCGAACCCTCGTGGTGACCGTTTCCGAGCAGCTCGACGACCTCGCCCGCGAGATCCCGATGCTGCCGCGGCGGAATTTTCTCGCGGAACCGGTGGGGCGCAACACCGCGCCGTGCATCGGGCTCGCGGCGCTTGAGGTCTCCCGGCGGGACCCCGAAGCCGTCATGGTGGTTCTTCCCGCCGACCACTGGATCGCGGGGCGCAGCGCTTTTCGGCGCACGCTCAGGACCGCTGTCCGTTTGGCGAGCCGGACCGACGACCTGATCACCATCGGAATCCGGCCCGGCTACCCCGAAACCGGCTACGGTTACATCGTCAAGGGGGCGCCGATCAAAGGGTCGCCCGGAGCGTTTCGCGTGGCGGCTTTCAAGGAGAAACCGAACCGTCGCGCCGCTTTCGGCCTCATTCGCCGGGGCGCCCTGTGGAACAGCGGCATCTTCGTCTGGCGCGCGGCCGCGTGGCTGAGCCTCCTGGAGCGCCATCAACCAAAAATCGCCGAGCGGCTCGACAGGATCCGAAGCGCCGCCGGACGTGGCTCGCTCGCCGCTCCGAACCCGCGGCTGCGCCGGATCCTCGCGCGCGAGTACCGAGCGATGCCCGCGATCTCCGCCGACCACGCGGTTCTCGAAAAAGCCGGCGCCGAGGGCCGCATCATCGTGGTGGCGGGAGAATTTGCGTGGAGCGACGTCGGCAGCTGGGCCGCCGTCCACCGCATGATGCGCCGGGACCGCGACGGCAACGCGGGCAACGGCAGGTGGGTGGCCGTGGGCGCCCGGGATTGCCTGGTCCACTCGCCGGAGCGTCTGGTCGTGCTCCTGGGAGTTCGCGGCGTCGTGGTGGTCGACACGCCCGACGCCTTGCTGGTGGGCGACCTCGAGCGCTCGCAAGAGGTCCGGGATCTCGTGCAGTTGCTGGAGAGGCGCGGCTACCGCGCCTACACGGCCGGCTGGCGGTCGGAAGGCTGAGATGTCCGCTACCCGACCCCGCGGCCCGTTGCAGGCCGGGGAAGCCGTGATCCTGCTCGACCGCAAGAACCGGGAATACCTGGTCCGGCTCGATCCGTTCCGCCCGATCGCCGTGCGGGGAGGACGCATCGGCGTCGAGGAGATCGTCGGGCGCGAGGAAGGAAGCGTCGTGCGCTCCTCCTTGAACGAGCCGTTCCTGGTTTTTCGTCCCACCCTCGCCCAGCTCATCCCCGACCTGCCGCGTGCGGCGCAGGTGATTTATCCGAAGGATATCGGGCCGATCCTGGTCTGGGGCGACATTTTCCCCGGAGCCCGGGTGGTCGAGGCCGGAGTCGGAGCCGGCGGGCTCACGATCGCCTTGCTGCGCGCGCTCGGCTCGCAGGGCGAGCTGTTTTCGTACGAGATCCGGGAAGACTTCGCGGCGCTCGCGCGCAAGAACGTCGAGCGCTACTTCGGCCCGGCGCCCAACTGGGTGCTCACCGTCGGGGACGTCGCGGACAAGCTGGCGGTGGCCGACGCGGACCGCGTCGTTCTCGATCTTCCGGAGCCCTGGCGGGTCATCGAGGCGGCTGCAAACGCGCTCCGCCCCGGGGGGATCCTGCTTTGCTACCTGCCCACCGTGCTCCAGTTCAAGGAGCTGATCGATCGGCTCCGGGAAAATCGAGGATTCGCCCGCATCGAGACCTCGGAAACCTTGATGCGGTTCTGGCACGTCGAGGGGGCGAGCGTGCGCCCTCAGCACCGCATGGTGGCGCACACCGGATTTCTCGTCTCGGCGAGACGGGTGAGCGGGTGAAAGAGGAGGACTTTTCGGTCCCGGCCGCGCTCGTTTGCGAGCTTGACTTCGACCGCCCCAGGCACTAAACATGGGGCGCGAAAAAGGCCGCAAGCGTGCCGGCGTCCTTGCGAACCGGCAACGACCTGCTCGCGCCCTGAGACCATCGATGGCCTTCATCCAGGCGCAAAATATCAGCTTGGTTTTCAAGCCGAAGAATCGTCCCCCCGTCGCCGCACTCAGAAACTTCAACCTCGAAATCGAGCAAGGCGAGTTCGTCTCGATCGTCGGCCCTTCGGGGTGCGGCAAGAGCACCTTTCTCAACATCGTCCTCGGCCTGATCCCGGCCGACGAGGGCGAGCTCAGGCTCAACGGCACGCGCATCACCGGTCCCGGGCATGAGCGCGCGATGGTGTTTCAGGAGTTCGGCTTGCTTCCCTGGAGAACGGTCAGGGCCAACGTGGAGCTCGGTCTTGAGCTGAAGGGAGTTCCGGCGTCCGAGCGCGCCGAAAAATCGATGCAGTTGATCAAGCTCGTCGGCCTGAGCGGCTTCGAGAACCACTACCCGCACGAGCTTTCGGGCGGAATGAAGCAACGCGTCGGGCTCGCCCGCGCGCTCGCGACCGAACCGCAGGTGTTGCTCATGGACGAGCCCTTCGCCGCCCTCGACGCCCAGACGCGCGACCTGATGCAGGCGGAGCTGCTGCAGATCTGGGAGCGGACCCGAAAGACGGTTCTCTTCGTCACCCACAGCATCGAGGAGGCGGCTTATCTGTCCGATCGCGTCATCGTGATGACCGCCAGGCCCGGCCGCGCCAAGAACATCCTCAAGGTTGATCTTCCCCGGCCGAGGGACTACGAGATGAGGCTCACGGCGGAGTTCAACGACATCAAGGCCGTCATCTGGAATGGGCTCAAGGACGAGCTGGGGGCCGGGACGGTCGATGGACGGTAAGGCGATCTACCACGATTACCAGAGACCGATCCTGGGAGCGGTGTCGGTCCTCGCCGTCGTTTCCCTCTGGGAGGCCGCGCTGACCTACGTGATCCCGCTGAACCCGTTCTTTTTCACCAAGCCGTCGCTCGTGGCGATCGCTTTCAAGGAGCAGATCATCGACGGTGCCCTGTGGAACGATCTCCTGGTGAGCAGCCGGGCTTTTTTCTGGGGCTTCAGCTTCGCGGTCCTGCTCGGCATCCCCCTGGGGGCTTTCATGGGCTGGAGGCGGCGCGCCGAGTACACGCTCGATCCTTTCCTGACGGCGCTCTACGCGAGCCCTCTCGTCGCCCTCGCGCCGCTCATCATCGTGGTCTTCGGCGTCGGCCTTCTGGCCAAGTCGGCCCTGGTCTTCGTCCTTTCGATCTTTCCCTTCATCTTCAACACCTTCGCCGGGGTCAGGTCGACGGACCGCCTGCTGATCGACGTCGTGAGGTCCTTCGGCGGCCGGGAAAGGGATCTCTACCTCAAAGTAATTTTTCCGAGCACGCTCCCGTACATCATCGCCGGCGCCCGGATCGCCCTCGGCAGGGGGCTGGTCGGAATCATCGTGGGGGAATTCTACGCAGCCTCGGAGGGAATCGGCTACGCGATCTCGCGTTTCGGCGACACCTACCGGTTGCCCGAGATGTTCGCGGGAATCCTGGTGCTGATGATCGCGGCCGTCGTCCTGACCGAAGGAATGCGGAAGCTCGAAGCGCTGCTGGCGCCATGGCGTGCCGCCCAGGAGACTCGATGAAGCGGGTTGCGACCTTCTACGCCGAAAACGAGCACCACATCCTGGGCGGAGGCTTCATCCTGCTCCTGCTGCTTTTCTGGGAATCGACGCCGCTCGTGTTTCCGCTTCCCAAGGGCGTTTCGCTTTTCTTCACGACGCCCTCCCGCGTCGCCGAGGCGTGCTACCAGCTGATCGTCGAGAACAAGATCCAGGAGCACTTCTATACGAGCGCGGTCGAGTTCCTCGCCGGGCTCGGCCTCGCCGTGGCGGTCGGCCTGCCTCTGGGGCTGGTCACCGGCCGCTCGCGCGTCCTCGACGCCATGATCGACCCCTTCATCACCGTCTTCAACGCCACGCCGCGGCTCATCTTCCTGCCGCTGTTCATTCTCTGGTTCGGGATCGGGATCTGGTCGAAGATCATGATCGTCTTCGTCGGCGCCCTCTTTCCCCTTCTCATCAACACCTACGAGGGCGTGAAGAACGTCGACCGGGTGCTGGTCAACGTGGTGAAATCCTTCGGCGCCAGCGAGTGGCAGACGATGAGGATCGTCGTTTTGCCCAACTCGGTTCCCTATCTCGTGGCGGGGCTGCGGCTCGCGATCGGCCGCGCGATTCTCGGCGTGGTCGTGGGCGAATTCTTCGGGGCGAGCAAGGGGCTGGGCTTCATGATCGCCACCGCCGCCACCAACTACAAGGTGGACGTGGTGTTCGTCGGCATGGCGATCTTCATGGGGCTCTCGTTGATTCTCACCATGGCGGTGAAGAAAGTCGAATCCAGGCTCGCCCGCTGGCGCCCCGAGGAAACGAAAACCTTCTAGCCTCTACTTGGCCGGCTTTCGTCCCATCTCCCTGAGAACCTCGTTCAGGAGGTCGCGCGCCACGAACTGCTCGATGTCGGGGAGCGGCTTGCCCGCGGGCCAGCCGAGCTCCGGGGTGGTCCTGGACTGGAACAGCTCCAGCAGCAGGTTGTGGGGAATGTCCGGGCCGTACGCGTCGGCAACCTGCCGGTAGATACCCTCGGCCAGCGCGCCGTCCTTGATTTCGAAGTATTTCTGGATCACCTCCACCGTGCCCTGCTTGTTCTGCTTCACGTAGTCGTTGGCCTTGACCATCGCGCGGATGAAACGCTTCGTCATGTCGCGCTTCTCGCGGATGAGATCGCGATGCGTCATGAAGGTGCCGCCGAGCCGGGGGATGTAATCGCCGGTCTTCACCAGGATTTTCATGCCCGCCTTCTCCGCCCGCGCGGCATGGGGGAAGGAGAGGATGGCGGCATGGATGGAACGGTTGATCAGCGCCGCCACCCGATCGGGCTCGGCGTTGAACGTGATCACCTTGTAGTCCTTGCCCGGTTCCATCTTGAAGAACTTCCCGAGCACGACCACCGCCTCGGTGTACGCCGCCTGCCCCGGCCGCTCCAGACCCACGGTCTTTCCCTTGAGGTCCTCGACCCGCTTGATGTCCGGAGTGGTCGCGATCGTCCACTGCGAGACCAGCGACTCGCCGACGATGAACTGTAGCGGCGCCCCCTTGAGCATCGCTTCCGAGCCGCCCCCCGGGATCGGAACGAACTCGATTTCGCGGGCGATGGCGGCCCTCACGAGGACGCCCGCGGTCGCCGCGATGAACTCGGCATCGAGCCCCTCGGCCTTGAACAACCCCTTGTCCATCGCCACGTAGGAAGGGATATGGAAGCCGCTTCCGCCGATGGTTCTTCCCACCTTGACCTTGACGGGCTGCGCCGCGGCGGGCGGCGAGAAAGTCATGGCCGTCAGCGCGACGGCCGAGACGGCGTTGACGAGCCTCTTGAGACCGATACCCGGGGTACGCATCGATCGCCCCTCCTTGAGTCTTCGACCAGACGGTCCGCCTGGCGCCGGATGACTCCGCTACTTATCCCTTTGGGGCGATAAAGGCAAGACGGCTCCCCGCGCGACGCCCCGGCCCGTGCGGGCCGTCCGGCACGCGCCGGGGCGCGAACCGGGCCGGGCGGCTAGTCGGCGAGGCGAAACCGGATGAGATAGTAGAGGGCGGCGATGCCGTCCTTCCAGGTGATCTTCTTGCCCTCGGCGTAGGTGCGACCGTGGTAGGAGATGGGGACCTCGTAAAAGCGGCAGCGGCGTTTGGCCAGCTTCATCGTGATTTCCGGCTCGAAGCCGAACCGCTTGCTCTTCAGCTCGATCCCCTTGAGGACCTCCGCCCGGAAGAGCTTGTAGCCCACCTCCATGTCCGACAGGTTCAGGTTCGTGAGCATGTTCGAGAAGAAGGTGAGCGCCTGGTTGCCGAGGTAGTGCCAGAAGAAAAGCACGCGGTGCGCGCCGCCGCCGTAAAAGCGCGTGCCGTAAACGACGTCGGCGAGGCCCGCCTCGATCGGCGCAAGCAGGCTCGGATAGTCCTTCGGGTCGTACTCGAGGTCGGCGTCCTGGATGATCACCACGTCTCCGGTTACGTGCGCGAGAGCGGTCTTGAGCGCGGCTCCCTTACCCTGGTTGCGCGGGTGCAGGATCACGTGCAGCCGGTTCAGCGGGTCGGACGCGCGCTCGCTTTCCTGCTGCATCCGGGCCAGAATCTCCCGACTGCGATCCTGCGAGCCGTCGTCGACGACGATGATCTCCTTGGGGGCGGGGAACGCCTTGACCCGGCGGACCACCTCCTCCAGCGTGCGCTCCTCGTTGTAGACGGGGATAAGGACCGAGAGCCTCACTGCTCGAATTCGCGTCGCTTGAGCTCTCGAACGAAGGCGGAAAGCTTCGGATCCGCGTTCACGGCCTCGTTGATCTTCGCCTGGAATTCTGCCGCGGCGTTCTCCAGCGGAGCGGTGTCCAGGCGCAGCCCGAGCCACTGGATGAGCCGAAGGAGCAACGCCAGCGTGCCCCTCGGGTTGGGCGAGACCGACAAATAGTGCGGCAGCGAGGCCCAGAGGCTCACGTGCGGCACTCCCGAGCGCCGGAAGACATCGCTCAGCACGCCGATGATGCCGGTCGGCCCCTGATAACGCGAGGGTTGAAGCCCGAGCTGCTCCATGAGCCGAGGGTCGCTGGAAAAGCCGGTGAGCGGCACCGGGCGCGTGTAGAGCACCTCGTCGAGATAAGCGCCGAGCAACACCACCATCTCGACGCCGCACTCCCGGACGACGCGCAGCATGGCTTCCGAAAAGGTGCGCCAGCGAAGCTGCGGCTCCATCCCGACTCCGAGCACGAAGTCCCGCTCCACGGCGGCGGCCGCGGCGTGATAGAAGTCGTAGGACGGCCAGTGAATCTCCCTCGTCCTGGCTTCCGTCAGCCGGACAATCGGCCGCTGCACCGAGAAATCGTAGAATTCTTCGGGGTCGATGCCCGCAAACCGCACCGCCGCGAGCTGCTCGATCATGTAGCGAACCGCCGTCGTCGCCGATGCCCCCGCGTCGCTCCACCCCCCGAACGAGAGCAGCAGCACGGGGTTTCGCAGGGAAGGCCGCCCGGAGTAAAGCAACGGATCCAAGCTCATGACGAAGGTTGCATTCTAACACACCCGCCTGTGGCCGCTCCAGTATTTTTTACGCCGGCGCGATCCAGCCTCCGCCGGATGCAGGCGGGCCTTCTATGACTCGCCGGCCGCCTTTGCTATATTGCGCTGCGGGAGCGGCGCCAGCCGCCGGCGGAGGACGGGTTTCCATGGAACGCAAGGTTGCGCTGATCACGGGCGGCGCGCGTGGCATCGGCAGGGCGGTCGCCATCGATCTGGCCCAACGCGGCTGGTCGGTAGCCATCTGCTATCGCACGAGCGCCCGGGAAGCGGACGAGGTGGTCGCCGAGGCGCAGGGCAGAGGTGTCGCCGCGATGGCGCTGTGCTGCGACGTTTCGGACGCGACGGCGGCGGCTGCGATGGTGCGGACGGTCGAGCGGGCCTGGGGGCGGATCGACGCCCTGATCAACGGGGCCGGACCCTACGTACGGATTCCGCTGCTCAAGGAGACCGCCGAGGGCTGGAAGGCGATGTTCGACAACAACCTGCATCCCGTTTTCTATCTCAGCCAGGCGGTCGCGCCGGGGATGAAGGAGCGGCGCTGGGGGCGGATCGTCTGCTTCAGCATGGCGAACGCCGACCGGCTCCTGGCTCAGCCGGATCTGACCGCTCATTATATCGCCAAGGTGGGGCTGCTGGTGCTCTCGCGCACGCTCGCCCGGATCCTCGCGCCGTACGGCATCACCGTGAACGCGGTTTCTCCGGGTTTCATCGATACCGGAGCCGCCGACCCGGAAACGCTGCAAGCCACCGCGAAGAAAATACCCGCGGGCTACGTCGGCAGCCTGAGCGATGCCGTCGCGGCGGTTCGCTTCCTGCTCTCCGACGAGGCGCGCTACGTCAACGGCGCCAACATCCACCTGAGCGGCGGCTGGGGTATTTAGCGCGCGAGGGTCGAGAAGCAGCCGCGGCGCGGGCAGGCGCTCCCGAGGGCAGGTGAGCCGATGGCCACTCGAGACGACCGCGAAAGAGCCTACGAGCTGATCAAGCAGGCAATGGACCGGCAGATGGCCGGAGAGCTCGACGAGGCGATCCGCCTGTACAAGCTGTCGATCGAACTCTGTCCGACCGCCGACGCCCACACCTATCTCGGCTGGGCCTACAGCTTTCAGGGGCGTATCGACGAGGCGATCGAGCAGTGCGAGATCGCCATCCGGCTGGACCCGGATTTCGGCAATCCCTACAACGACATCGGCGTCTATCTCATGCAGCAGCGACGGCCCGACGAAGCGATCCCGTGGCTCGAGCGCGCGAAGACCGCCAAACGTTACGAGCCGCGCCACTTTCCGTATCTCAACCTGGGACGGCTCTATCTCGCCAAGGGAATGATCCACCGGGCGCTGGAGGAATTCCGCGGCGCCCTCGCCTTGACTCCGCAAGACAAGGATCTCGCGCGGTTGATCGAGCAGCTGGAAACCAAGATCCAGTGAGCGATCTCACCCGCCGAGCTCGCGCAGCGCGTCGGCGAAAATCTCGACCGCGGCGTCGGCGTGCTCCCGGGTAACGATCAGCGGCGGGCAGAAGCGGATCGTGCTCTCGCCGCATCCCAGCAGCAGCAGTCCCTTTTCGAAGCACCGCTGCACCAGCCGGTCGCGCAGCGAGGGATCGGGAGCGCGGCTTCCGTCCGCCTTCTCGATCTCCACTCCGATCATCAATCCGAGCCCGCGCACGTCGCCGACCACGGCGCCCCGCAACCGCTCCAGCCGGCCTTTCAAATGCGCCCCGACCTCGGCTGCGTTCTGGATCAGACCGTCCTCGATCAGCGCGATCGTGGCGAGCGCCGCCGCACACGCGACCGGGTTGCCGCCGAAAGTGCTGCCGTGGCTCCCGCGAGGCCAGGTGCTGATGTCGGCGCGCGCGATCATGGCGCCGATCGGCATCCCGCTGGCGAGGCCCTTCGCCACGCAGAGGATGTCCGGTTCGACTCCCCAATGCTCGCAGGCGAACATCCTGCCGGTCCGGCCGAAGCCGGACTGGATCTCGTCGGCCACCAGCAGGATGCCGTGCTTGCGACAGAGCTCCTGCAGCAGCGGGAGAAACTCCGGCGGCGGCACCACGTACCCGCCTTCGCCCTGGATCGGCTCCACGAAAACGGCGGCGACCTCCTCCGGCGCCACCTCGTGGCGGAAGAGCCGATTTTCGATGTCGGCGACGCAGGCGATGCCGCAGCTGCCGTACTGCAGGCGGCAGGGGCAGCGGCGGCAGTATCCGAAAGGAACGTGATGCACGTCGGGAATCAACGGGGAAAAATGGGCTCGATGGGAGGCGCGGCTTGCCGTCAGCGAAAGCGCGCCCAGCGTGCGCCCGTGGAACGCCCCCCAGAACGCCACGACGTGCTTGCGCCCGGTGGCGAAGCGCGCAAGCTTGAAGGCGGCTTCCACGGCTTCGGTGCCGGAATTGGTGAGGAAGACTTTTTTCGGAGCGCTTCCCGGCGCGAGCCGGGCCAGTTTCTCGAGCAGCTGCGCCATCGGCTCGTAATAGAAATCGCTGCCGCAGATGTGAATGAGCCTTTGCGCCTGCTCCGCGATGGCCGCGACCACTCGGGGGTGCGCGTGTCCGGTCGAGGCCACGGCGATTCCCGCCATGAAATCGAGAAACCGGTTGCCGTCGACGTCCTCGACGATCATTCCCCGGCCCTGGTGGACGACCAGGGGATAGACGCGGCCGTAAGCGGGCGCGCTGTACGACCGATCCTTTTCGAGCAGGGCCTTCGCCCGCGGTCCCGGCGGCGGGACCTTGATGTGAGGGGCGTCGTTCACCATGGGTTGCTCGCTTCGCGCTTTTCACCTCCGGGTCCGGCCTGAAGCACGGCGGAGAACCGCGCCGGATCCGGCCGGCGCGACCCTAATCGACGTTGTCAATTTGCGCCTTCTGCAGCTTTCCCGAATAGTCGACGTACACCGATTTCCACTCGGTAAAGATGTCGTACACCGTGGTGCCCGCCTCGCGGTGGCCGTTGCCGGTGTTCTTGACGCCGCCGAACGGAAGGTGGACCTCGGCGCCGATGGTGGGGCCGTTGACGTAGGTGATCCCGGCCTCGATGTCGCGCACGGCGCGGAAAGCGCGGTCGACGTCGCGGGTGTAAATCGAGCTGGAGAGCCCGTAAGAAGTCCCGTTCATCACCTCGATCCCTTCCTCGAAGCTCCCGACCTCGATGATCGAGAGCACCGGGCCGAAGATCTCCTCCTGCGCGATGCGCATCGAAGGGCGCACCTGATCGAAGATCGTCGGCCGGTAAAAATAGCCGTCGGCGCAGCGCCCTTCCTCGTAAGTCGATCCGCCCGTCAGCAGACGCGCCCCTTCCTGCTTGCCGATCTCGACGTACCGCTGCACCTTTTCGCGTGCCGCCTGATTGATCAAGGGACCCATCTCGACGCTCTCGTCGAGCCCGTCGCCGATGCGGATCTTCTCGGCGCGCGCCACGAGCATGTCGGTGAACCGCTGCTTGATCGCCCGATGCAGGATCAGCCGGCTGGTCGCCGTGCAGCGCTGGCCGGTGGTGCCGAAGGCGCCCCACAGTGCTCCCTCCAGGGCAAGATCCAGGTCCGCGTCCTCCAGGACCAGCTGGGCGTTCTTGCCGCCGAGCTCGAGCGCGACCCGCTTGAGCTGCTGGCCGCAAACCGCGGCGACCTCCCGCCCGACGGCGGCGGAGCCGGTGAACGAAATCAAGGCCACGCGCGGATGCCGCACCAGAGCGGCGCCGACCTCTTCACCGCGCCCGTGGACCAGGTTCGCGACTCCCGGCGGCAGGCCGGCCTCCTCCAGGATCTCGAACAGCTTCACGGCAGTGTGGGGCGTGTCCTCCGCCGGCTTCAGGATCACGGTGTTACCGCAAAGCAGGGCCGGAAAGAGCTTCCAGGTGGGGATCGCCATCGGGAAATTCCACGGCGTGATCAAGCCGCACACCCCGACGGGCGAGCGAACCGACATGGCGAATTTGTCCGGCAGCTCCGACGGCGTGGTCTCGCCGAAGAGCCGCCGCCCCTCGCCGCCAGCATAAAAAGCCGTGTCGATCCCTTCCTGGACGTCGCCGCGGGTTTCCTTGAGGATCTTTCCCATCTCCCGGGTCATGACCCGCGCGATTTCCTCCTTGCGCTGGCGCAGCAGCTCCCCGACTCTATAGAGCCGCTCGCCCCGCTTCGGCGCGGGAACGAGCCGCCAGTGCCGCGCGGCCTTTTCCGCGGCGCACACCGCCTCCTCGATATCCTGAGCGCTCGACGCCGGAAACTCGCCGATCAGATCATGGCGGTTGGCGGGATTGCGGTTCTCGAAGGTGCGCCCGCTCCTCGCGTCTCGCCACCGGCCATCGATATAGTTCTTGAAGATTTCCGCCATGGCACCCCCCGGGTATGTGCCGCCGCACGGCGGGTCCTCTGTTGTATTCGCGCCCATTCTAGGAGTCTCCCGCGCCGAAGACAACGGCTCCGTCCGCCCGTCACCGTGCCGCGCTAAATTTCCTTTATTTTCCAGCGGGATTGGCATAGTATAGCAACCGGTCATGGCGCGCTACCTCGAGCCGCTCTTTGCGGCGGCGGACGAAAATTGCCACCGGCTGCTGCGCTGGGTTCTGATTGCCACCGGCGCGGCCCTGGTTCTGGGCGGCGCGCCCCTGCCGGTCCATCCGTTCTGGGCTTACGGCTTCCTTCTTGCGTGGGCCGCCTCCAACGTGGCTCTCCACCGGCGATCCCCCGTGCCGCGGGGAGCTGGATTCTACGCTGCTTTGGGTCTCGTCGACTTCGCGGGCTCGATGTTCGCGCTCCTCCTGAACGGGCAGGCGAGAAGTGAATTCTACGCGATGTACCTGCTGTCGGTTGCGCTTGCTTTTCTGAGCCGCGATCCCGAGCGCGCCCTGATCGGCGCCGGGCTCGTGGTATCCTTCTATTATTTCGCTGTGGCCGGCCGGAGCACGGGGGAACCGGGGCTTTATCTCGGCGTCCTGGCCACGCTCGTGAGCGCCTTGATCGGGGGCCGGATCGCGCAACTGCTTCACCGCCAAGGCGACGCGGCGGAGACCGATCCTCGACGCCGGTCGGGCGGCGAAGCGGAAATTCAGCGGGTCCTGATCGAACTCAACCAGGAGATCGCGACCCTCGACGTTCCGACCCTGACGCAAAAGCTCGCCGAGCTCGCGCGTGCGTTCCTCGCGGCCGATATCGCGGACGTGCGGCTGGTGGACGGCTCGACGGTGCGGCTCCTCGCATGCTCCGGCGGGAGAGCGTCGAGCGGGGACGCTCCGCTGGGAAGCCGCTCGGGGCGGTTTGTTCGGTTGATCGAGACCCGCGAGCCGGTCGTGGCCTCGGACGTTGCCCGGGAAAGCGCTGCGCTGAAATCCGGAGCGACACGGTATCCGGGTGTTCGCGGCTACCTTGCCGTGCCTTTCCTGTCCCGTCAGGGTGAGGTCATCGGAGCGCTGCGCGCCCTCACCTACGAGCCGCGCGAATTTACTCCGCGGGAAGTCGCGCTCCTGCAGCAGATGGCGAGCTGGGCGGCCATCCTGCTCGAAAACACCCGCCTGATCGAAAGACTCAAATCGTCCAACTCCGAGCTGGAGCGGACCTCCCGCGAGCAGCTCGCCTTGCGCAGTCTGCTGGCCGATGTTTTTCTGCTCGAGGTCGAGCCGTGGCTGAAGAAACTGACGACGGAAGCGGCTGCGCTCTTCGGAGCCGATCTGGCGTGGCTCCGGCTCCTCGACGAGCGGGGCCGGATCGCCACGCGCGCCGCTGCGGGAGACGAAGCCCTCGTCGGACGGTTCCAGACCGGAGTGGAGAACAAGCTGGCGGGGCACGCGCGGTGGATTCTCGACCACAAGGAGCCGCTCGCGGTTTACGACCTGGCTTTCGATTCCCGGCGGCGCTACGCCGCCGCCGCCCGGGCAGCCGACCTGCACGGGTTCCTCGGAGCGCCGATTCTCAGCCGCGACCGCGAGCCGCTCGGATTGATCGCGATCCTGACGCGTCGGCCGCGGGAGTTCGCCGCGCGCGAAAAACACCTGATCGAGCAGCTGGCGAGCAGCGCCGCGCTCGCGATCGAGAACGCTCGCCTGCTCGGCGATCTGCGGGACAAGACCCGCGAGCTGGAGTCTGCCAACCAGCGACTGGAAACTCTCCTGGAGGAGCAGGCCGCGCTGCGCGAGATCGTCCGCCAGATCAACCTGCCCGACCTCGACCAGCTGCTCACCGTGCTCGCGGAGCGGGCGCTGAAGCTCCTGCGCGTTGACCACATCCAGGTGCGGCTGGTCGACGATAACGGAGCGATCCGGACCGTCGCCTTGGCCGGAGAGGGCGCCGAACGGTACCGCTCGCAGACGCGCGCGTCGGGCGAGGGGCGGTCGACCTGGATCATGAAGAACCGCCGGCCGCTCGTGATCCGCGACGTCGGTCAGGACATGTATTTCGGCCCGGGCAACCTCATGCAGGAGCTCGGCGTAAAGGCCTACCTCGGCGTGCCGCTGATCTCGCGGCAGCAGCAGGCGATCGGGGTCCTGATCGCCACCAGCCTGGGCGAGCGCTCTTTCACCAACGACGAGATCGTGCTGGCCGAGCAGCTCGCCGCCGGTGCCGCCGTCGCGATCGAGAACGCCAAACTCTTCCAGGAAGTCCAGGAGGCCTCGAAGAAGATCGAGGAAGCCTTCCGCACAAAGACCGCTTTCATGAACACCATGGCGCACGAGCTGCGGACCCCCATCAGCGTCATTCTCGGCACGCACGAGCTTTTCGCCCAGGGAATTTACGGGGAGCTCACCGAAGAGCAGAAAGAAGCCTGGGAGCGGGTTCGCCGCAACGCTCAGGCCCTTCTCGATCTGATCAACGAGATCTTGAACCTGGTGCGCCTGGAGTCGAAAAGGGTGCCGTTGCAGATCGACCGGGTCGAGATCGCGCCGCTGCTGCTGGACCTTGTCTCGGGTCTGCAGCCGCTCGCCGCCAAGAAAGGGCTGGAGCTGAATCTGGCGGCGGCCGGGGACATCGCGATCGAGAGCGATGCGGCCAAGATCAGAACCGTGCTGCAGAACCTGGTTGCGAACGCGATCAAGTATACGGATCGCGGGCGGGTCGACGTCCGCGCCTCGCTCCTCGACGGGCCGGCGGGAACCGGCCGGGTGGCCCTGTCCGTGAGCGACACCGGGATCGGCCTCAAACAGGAGGACCTCAAGCGCATCTTCGAGGCTTTCTACATGGCGGAGGGGGTCGACCGGCAGAAGTATCCGGGGACGGGACTGGGGCTCTGCATCGTCCAGCGTCTCGTCGAGCTGCTGGGGGGCAGCGTGGAGGTGGAAAGCGAGCTGGGGAAGGGGTCGACCTTCACCGTGACGCTGCCCGTGAACCACCCGCAAGCCCGGGCGCGGCCGCAGGAACCGGGCGGTCGGCGGCACCCGCCCGCCGGAAAGCCCGCCCTGAATTCCGAGCCCTCCAACAGCAAGAACTCCGTTGATTGATTTTTAGAAATCAATCGGATAGCCTTTGCCAACTCGCCGGATTCCGGTCCCGCTCCCGAGCGGCACCAACCTCGGAGGAAAGAAGCTATGGATCGAAAGGCAACTCGACGGTGGCTGGCGGTGGTTTTACTGCTCGCTCTGCACGGATCCGCCGCCGCGCAGGATTTCTACAAGGGCAAAACGATTCGCATCGTGGTCGGCTTCTCGGCCGGCGGCGGCTTCGATACCTATGCGCGCGCGATCGCGCGCCACATGGGCAAGCACATTCCCGGGCACCCCGCGGTCGTGGTCGAGAACATGACCGGCGCCGGGAGCTTGATCGCCGCGAATCACATTTTCAAGGTCGCCAAGCCCGACGGCCTCACGATCGGCCACTTCATCGGGGGGCTGTTCCTGGGGCAGGTCCTGGGTCAGAAAGGCATCGAGTTCGACGCGCGCAAGTTCGAGTTCATCGGCGCGCCGGTCACGGACCACGTGGTCTGCGCCCTCACCAAGGCAAGCGGCATCACCAGCGTCGAGAAATGGATGGCCTCGAAGACCCCGATCAAGATGGGCGGCATCGCGCCCGGCACCTCGACGCCGGACAACGCCACGCGCATCCTGAAGTACGCTCTGGGGCTGCCGATCCAGCTCGTGAGCGGCTACAAGGGGACCGCGGACATCCGTTTGGCGGCGGAAGCCGGCGAGATCGCGGGCGGCTGCTGGGGATGGGATTCCGTGAGCGTTACCTGGCGCAAGGGACTCGACAGCGGCGAGGTGGTAGTGGTCCTGCAGGCGAACCGCAAGACCCACCCCGACCTGCCCAAGGTGCCGCAGGCCATCAAGCTCGCCAAGACCGAGGAAGGCCGCAAGCTGATCGAGGTCGGCATTCACGGCGACAGCGAGATTGTGCGCACCTACACGCTGCCGCCGGGAACACCGAAGGACCGCGTCCTGCTGCTCCGTAAAGCCTTCGAGGCGACACTGAAGGATCCCGAGTTCGTCGCCGACGCGAAGAAATCCAAGCTCAACATGGATCCGGTCTCGGCCGAGGACATCGAGAAGGACATCGCCGGCCTGTTCAAGCTCGATGCCGCGACGGTGGCCAAGCTGAAGGAAATCCTCTACAACTGACACGCCCCCGAAAAGCGAACGGCCGCATCGAACGGCGCCTCAGGAGCTCAGGGAATGGAATTCGTCCAAGCGCTCATCTCCGGGCTGATCCAGTGCTTCAACTGGTCCACCCTTTCGCTGATGCTGATCGGCATCGCGATCGGGTTCGTCGTCGGCATTCTCCCCGGGCTCGGCGGGCCGACGGCGATGGCGCTCATGCTTCCGTTCATCTTCAAGATGTCGGCGGTGGAGGCGTTCGCGTTCCTGTTGGGGATGACCGCCGTCACCGCGACAACCGGCGACATCACGTCGGTTCTGTTCGGCGTCCCGGGGGAGCCGACCACGGCGTCCACCATCGTCGACGGCCATACGATGGCCAAGAACGGCGAAGCGGGGCGCGCGCTGGGGGCGGTGCTCATGAGCTCGCTCGTCGGCGCCATTTTCGCCGCGGTCGCGCTCGCGGTCGCCGTGCCCGTCATCCGCCCGCTCGTCCTTTCCTTCGGCTCCCCGGAATTCTTCATGCTCGCCCTGCTCGGCATCACGTTCGTCGCCTCGCTCAGCGGCGAGGACGTGCTCAAGGGCATCATCGCCGGCGGCATCGGACTGATGCTCGCAACCATCGGCCTGGACCCGATCTCGGGGATCCAGCGCTACACCTTCGGCCAGCTGTTCCTCTGGGACGGCATCGGGCTCGTTCCCATCACGATCGGTTTTTACGCCATTCCGGAGACGATCGAGCTGGCGGTGCTGGGCACCAGCATCGCCAAGCAGGAGGTGGGCAAGCTGGGCGGCGTGATGGAGGGGGTCCGAGACACGTTCCGCCACTGGTGGCTCGTCATCCGCTGCAGCGCTCTCGGGACCTTCACCGCAATCATCCCGGGAATGGGGGCGGCGACCACGCAGTGGCTGGCTTACGCTCACGCGGTGCAGAGCTCGCCCAACAAGGAGCGTTTCGGCAAGGGCGCCGTCGAGGGAGTGCTCGGCCCCGGCGCGGCCAACAACTCGACGCTGGGAGGAAGCCTCATAACGACGATCGCCTTCGGGGTGCCGGCGAGCGTGGTCATGGCGATCCTGCTCGGGGCTTTCATCATTCAGGGAATCGTTCCTGGGCCGGACATGCTTCTGCCTCCTCCCAAAGGCAAGCTCGACCTCACCTTTTCGTTCGTCTGGGTCATCATTCTGTCGAACATCGTCACGGTGGCGGTCTGTTTCGTGTTCCTCAACCCGCTGGCGAAAGTAACTCAGGTGCGCGGCGGGATCATCATTCCCGTCATCCTGGTGCTGATCTACTTGGGGGCGTTCGCGGAGAAGAACGCCTTCCCGGACATGATCGTGGTGCTGTTTTTCGGCGCGCTCGGCTGGATCATGGAAAAGCTGGAATGGCCGCGGCCGCCCGTCCTGCTCGGCCTCGTGCTCGGGCCTCTCGCCGAGAACCGGCTCTTTCTTTCCACCGATAATTACGGCCTTGCCTGGACCACGCGCCCCGGGGTGATCGCGATCTTCCTTCTGACCCTGGCCGGCATCTTCTTTCCGATCCTCAAGGGACGAAGCGAAGAAAGGGCGAAGCGAAGCGAGCGGCCGGAAGGCGGTGCGACGATCCGCACCGCAACGCCCCATCGCTTCCATTTCGGCGCGCCAGCGCTCTTCAGCCTGGTGGTGGTCGTCACGCTGGCAGCGGCGCTGTGGCAAAGCCGCAACTTCGGCTTGCGCGCCGGCCTGTTTCCGTGGGTCGTCGGCACCCCGACGTTGCTTCTCGCGCTCGGCCAGCTTGTAAAGGACATGTTCGCCCGGGACAAAAAACCGGCTGCGGCGGCCGTGGAGGTTCCACCGGAGATCGCCCGGCGACGGACGCTCAACATTCTCGGCTGGACGCTCGCCTTTTTTCTCGCGATCTGGTTTCTGGGTTTTTCCTACGCGGTGCCGTTGATGATGCTGCTCTACCTCAAGTTTCCGGGCCGAGAGGGATGGCCGATAACGCTCGCGGTAACGGCGTGCACCTGGCTTTTCTTCTGGGGGCTGTTCGAGCGCGCGCTCAACGTTCCTTTTCCCGAGGGCCTGGTCTTTCAGCTTTTCGGCGCCGGATAGCCGCTTCATCCGGCCGGACGCCGACGGCACCCCCCTGTTGCCGCAGGGCGCGCCACACCTTTTCGGGCGAGAGGGGCAGATCGAAGAGCCTGACTCCTGCGGCCCGGTAAACGGCGTTTGCGATCGCCGCCGCAACCGGCAATAGCCCACCTTCCCCCATCCCTTTGGCGCCAAACGGACCGGGCCCGTTGTGGCTTTCGATCAGAACCGTCTCCAGTCGGTCGGGCAGATGGGCGAAGGTCGGGATCCGGTAGTCGATCAGGTTGGGATTCAAGAGCTGGCCGTCCCGATAGACCATTTCCTCGAACAGGCTGTGGCCGATAGCGTTCACCACCGCCCCTTCGTCCTGCCCCTCGCACAACACCGGATGGATCGCCTGCCCGACGTCGGACAGCGAAATGTATTTCACCAGCCGGATGACCCCGGTTTCCGGATCGACCTCGACTTCGGCGGCTCCCCAGCTGATCTCCCAGAAGGTCGTCGGCGAGCCCAGCGCCGCCTTGGTGCTCTTGATGTCCTGATAGGCGCCCCGCCCGATCAGCTCGCCGCCTTTGGAGAGAAAAACGTGCTGCATGATCCGCGCGAAGGAAACGGACTTTCCCTTGCCCGCGTGCACCGCGCCGTCGCGCAGCGACAGCCGATCCGGCCGGACCCCGAGGAGCTTCGCCCCGTGACGGATGAGCTGCCGCTTGAGGTCCTGAGCCGCCCGTTGAACGGCGAGCCCCATGACCACCGTGGAGCTGCTGGCGTTGGTGTTGACGTCGTAAGGCGTGACGTCGGTATCGAGCTGCGCCACGGTGATCCGGTCGAACGGCAGCCCCAGCTCTTCGGCCACGATCTGGCTGAGCGCGGTTCTCGCTCCCTGGCCGATCTCCACCGTGCCGGTGAGCAGCACCACGCTTCCGTCGGCGTTCAGCTTGACCGCGGCCGACGAGATCTTGTACGTACCGCCCCCGTCTTTCATGCATACCGCCAGCCCCTTGCCGCGACGCGGCTTCGCCCTTTCCCGCCAGCCGATCTCCTCGGCGGCCCGCAGCAGGCCCGCCCTGAGATCGCAGTCCACGGGCGTGTCCCCCGGCGTATACAGCTCCCCCTTCCTGAGCAGGTTCTTCAGGCGAAACTCGAGCGGGTCCAGGCCGAGCGCTTCGGCGATGATGTCCATCTGCGACTCGTAGGCCCACGTGACCTGCAAGGTTCCGAACCCGCGGTAGGCTCCGGCCGGAACCGTGTTGCTGTACACGGTGTAGGCGTCGGTCTTCATGTGAGGCAGCCGGTACGGTCCGAAGCAGCGGTAGCCCGCCTTTTGCGTGACCCGGGGGCCGGCGTCCGCGTAGGCGCCGGTGTTCATGTGGATAACGCACTGGCGCGCGACGAGCCTGCCGTCCCGGGTCACGCCGGTCTTGATCCGCACGCGGGAAGGATGGCGGGTCACCGTCTTGAAGCTCTCTTCGATCGTGTGCACGAGCCGGACCGGGCGGCGCGCCTTCCAGGAAAGCGCGGCGGCCAGAGGCTCGGTCTTGACCGCAAGCTTGCCGCCGTATCCGCCGCCGACGTACGGAACGATGATCCGGATGCGGTTCAGCGGCAAATGGAAGATCTCGGCGAGGTGCTCGCGGAGGGTAAAGGGCTCCTGCGTCCCGGTCCAGAGCGTGATGCGATCCCCTTCGACGTGCGCCACCGTCGCGTGCGGCTCCATGGAGAAATGCTGCACGCGCGGGAAGGTGAAGGTGTGGTCGAAAACGTAATCCGACTGGGAGAATCCTTTCTCCACGTCTCCTTTGGAGTAGCTGAAGCGGTAGCAGAGGTTGGTCCCCGCGAACTCCTTCGGCGCCTCGTAGCGCTGGCCCATCAGCTCGCCGCCGGAGGAAGCCGTATCGTGCACCAGGGGAGCGCCCGGCGCCAGCGCCTCTTCGATCGAGGTGACCGCGGGAAGCTCCTCGTAGTCCACCTCGATCAGATCGAGCGCCTCTTCGGCGATCTCCTCGTCCGCGGCGGCCACGGCGGCGACCGGATCGCCCGCGTACCGCACCTTGTCGACGGCCACGATCGTCTGGTCCTTGTAAGCGGCTCCGAACATCCCGAGGTGCCGCTGGTCCTCGCGGGTGATCACGGCGTAGACGCCCGGCAGTCGCTCCGCCTTGCTGGCGTCGACACGAAGCAGCCGGGCGTGCGCATAGGGGCTCCGCAGGACCCTGGCGTGGGCCATCCCCGGCAGCGCCACGTCCACCGTGTAGAGCGCCCGGCCTGTCGTCTTCTCCTCGCCGTCGATGCGCGGCTGCGCTCTGCCGACAATGTTGTATGCCCCCGCTTTCTTCATCCTTGGACCTCACGCTTGTAGTGTCGCCGCACCCAGTCGACCGCCGCTTCGCGGGTGGCAAGCTCGCCCGAGAGCTGCCTCTCTTCGACCTGCCCGAGGATCTCGCTGAAAAGCGGTCCCGGTTCGAATCCCATCTCGATCAAGTCCGCCCCCCGCAGAAGCGGCGCCGGACGGATCTCCTCCTCTTTGAACTCCGCGAGCTTTTCCTTGCAGAACCGGTAGTATCGCAGGTCGCCGTTCCCCGCCAGCGCGTCGATCCGGGTGAGCTCCAGCAGCTCTTCGATGCCCTCCTGGCGCAGGAAACGCTTGAGCGTGCTCAGGCGCATGTTGGGCGCCTGCGTGTGGCGCAGATGGTTGCGCACCAGAAAAGCGACCCGCTCCCATGCGGCCCGCCCTCGCTTCAGCCGCTTCAAGACGGCTTCCGCCATCTCGGCGCCGAGCTCCGCGTGGCCGTAGAACGTGATCCGTTCCCCTTCGCGGCGCTGGCAGGCCGGCTTGCCGATATCGTGCAGCAGGCAGCCGTAGGCCAGCGTCTCGGACGGGTTCTCGAGATGGCCGAGCATCAGCAGCGTGTGCGTGAAGACGTCCCCTTCCGGGTGATAATCGGGGCTCTGCTCCACGCCTTTCAACGCCTCGATCTCCGGTAGGATCGGCCGGAGCAGCCCCGTCTCGTCGAGCAACTCGAACCCGCGCCGCGCTCCCCCTTCCGTGAGGATGCGCGTGACCTCGTCGCCGATCCGCTCCCAGGAAATCGTCGTGATCCCGCCGGCCAGCTTCCGGATGGCGGCGAGCGTGTCGGGCTCGATCTCGAAGCCGAGCGCTGCGGCGAAGCGGACTGCCCGGATCATGCGCAGGCGATCTTCCTCGAACCGGGCGGCGGGATCCCCGATCGCGCGCACCCGGCGTCTCCTGAGGTCCTCGACGCCTCCCACCAGATCGATGATCTTGTCGGCCAGCGGGTCGTAAACCATCCCGTTGATGGTGAAGTCTCGGCGCCGGATGTCCTCTTCGAGCGTGCCATAGCGCACCTCGCTCGGTCTGCGGCCGTCGAGATACGGACCGTCGAAGCGGAAGGTGGCGACTTCGTACCCCTCGCCATCGACGATCACCAGCACAACACCGAACTGCGCCCCGACGGGAACGGTCCGGTCGAACAGCCGCCGGACCTCTTCGGGTCTGGCGTCCGTCGTCACGTCGTAATCCTGCGGCTCCCTGCCCAGCAGGAAATCGCGCACGCAGCCGCCCGCGAGATAGCTCTGGTATCCGTGCTCGCGCAACCGCTTGACGATCGCAACCGCCTGGTCCTTCTGGGGCATGGCAGCCTCGCGGGTCGGCCTTTTGGGAGAGAGCCGGAACGGGAAGCGTGAGACCGGGGCTTCCGGTCACTGACCGGAAGGCAGCAATTCCCGGACCTTACCCTGGAGTTCCTGAAAAGTGAACGGTTTGACGATGTAGCTGTTGCAGCCGGCGTCCACGCAGCTCTTGAGATCGGTGTCGCGGAACAGCGCCGTGGCGGCCAGGATGGGGATGTCCTTGGTCTCCGGATGCGAGCGCAACGCGCGCGCGGTCTCCCAGCCGTCCATTCCCGGCATCATGATGTCCATGAGCACCAGCTGCGGCTTTTCCGCAATCGCCTTCTCGAGCCCCTCGCGGCCGTGCTTCGCCGAGATCGGCTGAAAGCCCATCAGCTCGATCTGCCACGCCAGCAGCTCGCGCATGTCGGCGTGGTCTTCCACGATGAGAACTTTCTTCATGTTCCCGGCTCGCGGTGACGTATCCACTATGCCGCAGCCGTCGGCGGACTGTCAAGCAATTTGCCGCGCCCGGAAACGGCGAGCGCGGAAATCGACCTCCGTGTCACCCGCTGTCGCCGATCTTCTTCGCGTCGCCGACGATGACCGTAATGAGCTTGTCCGGGTGCAGGTATTTTTGCGCCACTCGCAGCACGTCCTCGCGGCTCACCCGGCGGATGTATTCCGGATACCGCTCCGGATAGTCCAGGCCGAGCCCGAAGTACTCCACCTGGGCCAGAAAGCTTGCCATCCTGCGATTGGTGTCGAGCCGCAGCGGGAAGCTTCCGATCAGGTATTGTTTGGCGTCGCTCAGCTCCTCTTCCCCGACCGGCTGCTCCCGGATCCGCCGGATCTCCTCGCGCGCGAGCCGGATCGCCTCGCGCGCGGTCTCGTTCCGGGTCTGCATCACGAACTCGAACGTGCCGCGGCCTTTCTCGGCGCCGAAATAGCTGTACACCGAATAGGCGAGCCCCCGCTGGTTGCGGATCGCCTCCACGGCGCGCGAGGAAAAGCCGCCTCCGCCGAGAATGTAGTTCATGACCTGAACGGCGTAGTAGTCGGGATTTTCGCGGCCGATGCCTTCGTGGCCCAGAATGATGTTGGCCTGCGTCAGCTCCTTGTCGACGCGCACCGTCCGCGCCGCCTCGGGAACCGCCGGAGTGAGCGGGCCCGCGGGAGGCTCCCCTTCGCGCCAGGAACGAAACGCCGCCGCAACGGCTCGCTCCATCTCGGCATGGGAGATGTCGCCGACGACCGCGACGATGGTCCGGTTGGGCCGGTAATACCGGTGGAAGAAGTCCAGCAGATCGTCCCGGCCGATCGCCCGGAGGGAAACTTCGGTGCCCTCCACCGGCTTGCCCAGCCGGCTGTCGGGATAGAGCGTCTCCTGGAATTTCCTCTGCGCGACGTCCCCGGGATTTTCCTCCTTGGCCCTGATGAGCGCCGCGACCGACTGCTTCTGCCGATCGACCTCTTCCGGCGGGAAGACCGACTCGGTGAGGATCTCCGAGAGCAGCTTGAGGCCGGTGTCCAGATCTTTTTTGAGAATCGTCAGGCTTACCGTTACCAGGTCCTCGGCGCACGAGGTGGACAGGCTCGCGCCGATGAAGTCCAGCGTCTCGTTGATCTGCAGCGCCGAGCGCTCCCTGGTCCCGTACGTGAGCAGGCGAGCGACCAGGTTGGCCGCGCCCTCGCGGTCGCGCGGGTCGTAGCGGGAGCCCGCGGCGATCAGCAGCTCGATGGCGACCATCGGCAGCGCCCTTCGCTCCGAGGTCACGAGCACCAGGCCGTTGTCCAGCACCGATCGTTTGGGAGCCAGTCCGGCGGACGAAGAGGTCACGGCAAGACACTCAAGCAGCGCGACTGTGGAAAGCCATAGAAACGGTTTCACTGCACGTTTTCCGATGTCGGCACGAGGATCCCTACGGTGCGGCGGTCGCGGTCCAGGTACTGTCGGGCGACCCGGACGACGTCGTCCCGACTTACCTTGCGGATCCCGTCGAGATAATTGTTCATCAGCCGCCAGTCGCCGACCGCTTCGTAGTAGCCGATCTTGAGCGCCTGGCCGAAGACCGAATCTTGCGCGAAGACGAACCCGGCCTCGATCTGGTTCTTGGCCTTTTCGAGCTCGCGCTCGGTCACGCCCTCGGTTTTCACCCGGTCGATCAGGGCGTCGATCTCCCGCTCCACCGCCGCGACGTCCCGGCCGGGCATCAGCTGCGCCGTTATGGAAAGGACCGGCGGATCGACCGAGACACTGCTGTAGTCCGCGTCGATGCTGCGCGCCAGGCGCTTCTCGTACACCAGCTCGCGGTAGAGGCGGGAGCTGCGCCCTCCCGCCAGGATGTAGGTCAGCACCTCCAGCGCGAAGCTGTCCGGGTTCTTCAGGTTAGGCGCGTGGTAGTAGATCAGAATGAACGGCAGCTCGGCGGGCCTTTTCAGGATCACGCGCCGCTCGCCGCGCTGCGGCGGCTCGACCACCTCGACCTTCGGTGGCTGAGGGCCTCGCTGGATCGCGCCGAACGCGGCCTTGATCTTCGGCAGGACCTCGGCGATCTCGAAGTCTCCCACCATGACGATGAAGGCGTTGTTCGGCACGTAATAGAGCCTGTAGTAATCGACGAGATCCTGCCGGCTCAAGCGGACGATGTCTTCCATCCAGCCCACGACGGGCCGGCGGTAGGGATGAACCAGATAGGCCACCGCGCCGGTCGTCTCCGCGAGCGCCGAGACCGGCTGGTCCTCGGTCCGCAGCCGGCGCTCTTCCTGGATGACCTTCTTTTCCGGCTCGAAGAACTCCGCGCTCAGCGACGCGTTGGCCATCCGGTCCGCCTCCAGCTCGATCTCGACCCCGATCTTCTCGCGGCTCATGGTGGCGAAATAGACCGTGACGTCCTGGGTGGTAAAGGCGTTCGAGCGCCCCCCGTTCTTCGCTATGATGCGCGAGTACTCCTCGGGCCCGACCTTGGCCGTCCCCTTGAAGAGCATGTGCTCGAGAAAGTGCGAGAGCCCGCTCTTGCCGTCCTTTTCGTTGCGCGAGCCCACCCGGTACCAGACCTGAAAGGTCACCGCCGGGCTCTTGCGGTCCTCGAGCAGGAGAACCTTGAGCCCGTTGTCGAGCACGAACTCTTGCACCGGCGCGGCCACGGCGGACGGACGGAAACTCGACACGGCCAAAAAAGGGATAAAGAAAAGGATTGATCGCCGCATCGTCAAAACGTTCTCAGCGTAAAGGAAGCTCCGCCGGTTGGCAAGATGCCGAGGGCCGCGTTCGGTTTCCCGGACCGCTCGAAGAGCGGGGCGGCTGTTTGCGCTCCGGAGCGCCTCGGGCTACTATGCCGTCGAACGGCGGAGGTCCGAAATGGCGGGCGTCATCGACATGCGGGAATACCTTGAAACTCTGGAAGCGATGGGCGAGCTTCGTCGCATTTCCGGCGCCGACCTGAACCTCGAGGTCGGCGCGCTGACGGAGCGCGCCGCCGAGAAGGAAGGACCGGCGCTCCTGTTCGACCGATTCGACGGCTATCCCGCGGGCTTTCGGGTCGTGACCAACGTCTTTCGCACCTGCCGGCGCACGGGACCCGCGATGGGAATCGACTCGAACCTCAAAGGCGTCGACTATCTCTACGCGTGGAGAAAAAAGCTCGCCTCCTACAAGCCGGTGCCGGTCGAGCAGCTCGAAGGCGGGCCGATTTTCGAGAATCAAATGAGCGGCGACGAGGTCGATCTCCACCGATTTCCCGCCCCGCGCTGGCACGAGCTCGACGGCGGTCCATACATCGGCACCGGTTGCGGCGTCATCACGCGGGACCCGGAAACCGGGCGGATCAACATCGGTACCTACCGCGTCATGGTCCAGAACCGCAACACGGTATCGGTCAAGATGAACATGGGGAAGCACGGCCGGCTCGCGTTCGAGCGGGCGCGCGCCGCCGGGAAAGCGCTTCCCGCCGCGATCACGCTGGGCCAGGGCCCCGCGATTTTTCTCGCCGCGCAGATGCCGCTGCCGCCGGACGTCAACGAGTACGAGTTCGCGGGCTACCTCCAGGGAGCGCCGGTGCCCGTGGTCCGCGGCGGCGTGACAGGGTTACCGATTCCCGCGAACGCGGAGATTGTCCTCGAAGGCGAGTTGCCTCCGATGAAGGACGAGGAAATGCCGAAAGAAGGGCCGTTCGGCGAATGGCCCGGCTACTTCACCGAGGAGAACGTCGGCGAGACGCCCGTGATGGTCGTCAAGCGCGTCTACTTCAGAAACGATCCCATTCTCCTCGGCGCCCCGCCGCTCAAACCGCCGGCGAGCTATCTGCCGATCCCCCTCGGCGCGGCGACGCTCTGGGAGCAGCTTGAGAAAGCCGGCGTTCCCGACGTCAAAGGAGTATGGGGATTCGTCTACGGCGGTCAGCCCGGGCCGTTCACGGTGATCTCCATCAAGCAGCGCTACGCCGGCCACTCCAAGCAGGCCCTGCTGGTGGCGGCGGGAGCTCGCGCGGGCGCTTACGGCGGAAAATTCGTGGTCGTGGTCGACGACGACGTGGACATAACCAACCCGGCCGACGTGATCTGGGCGGTGGCGACCCGGTGTTACGTCCGCGAGGGGGTGGACGTGGTCAAGGGGGTATGGGCGTCGGTGTGCGAGCCGGCGCTGCCGCCCGAAGAGCGTTCGCCGCGCGGCTACACCTCCGACCGGGTCTTGATCGACGCCTGCCGTCCCTACAAGTGGATGGATCGGTTTCCGCCGGTCAACGCTTTCCCGAAGGAGTTCAAGGACCGCGTCGAGGAGAAGTGGAAGATCGAGTAAGGAGTTTCCCGTTTCCGGTTCCCGCTGAGCCGTGAGCAGCGAGCAGTTCGTACCGGTCTTCGGTTTCCGGTCCCCGGTCGTTCTCCCTGAGCTTTTCAACTGCGGCGAGGCGGCCCGGAACGGCTTGAACCTTTACCGCCATGAACGCCGCAGCCGGCGTACGCGGCGATGGAGCTCGCCATGGGCACCCTGGAAGCGTTGAGCCTGGCGATGGGCACGGCCTGGACTTCGGGCATCAACCTGTACGCGACGGTGGCCGCTCTGGGGATCGCCGGGCGGCTGCAGATGATCGCTTTACCTCCCGACCTCGAAGTCTTGACGCATCCGCTCGTCATCGCCGTCGCCTGCGTGATGTACGTGGTCGAGTTCTTCGCCGACAAGGTCCCCTACGTCGACAGCGGCTGGGACGTGCTCCATACTTTCATTCGCGTCCCTGCCGGAGCGATCCTGGCGGCACGGTCTCTCGGAGACCTCAACCCGGCGCTGGAGCTGGCGGCGGTTCTCGCCGGCGGAACCGTAGCCCTGGCCGCCCATGCGACCAAGGCGGCCACGCGGCTGGCGATCAACGTCAGCCCGGAGCCGTTCAGCAACTGGGCGGCGAGCGTCGCGGAGGACCTCACCGTCCTGGGAAGCCTGTGGATGATCTTCAATCACCCGCTCATCATGTTGCTGCTGGTCGCGGCTTTTACCGCCGCCGTCGCCTGGCTGACGCCCAGGCTCTTTCGGCTCGCCAGGCGAGGGTTCCGGGCGCTCCGCGAACGGCTGCGCGGCGCCAAATCCGACGAGCCCGTGTTGCCGGGGGCCACGCCGTCGAGCTGAGATCCCGATGAGTCCCGAAGCTCCGTTTCCGCAGACCGTTCCCCTCCCGGCCGCCCCGCTCACGCTGGACGGCTCCTACGTACTGCACCAGTTGTTCCGGATCCGCTGGCCGGCGTGGCGCGCGCTCGGCGCGTCGGACCAGCGAACGATTCTCGACAGGGCGATGGCGCTTTTCGCCTCCCTCGAGCAGGCCGACCCCGGCCGGACGGCGCTCTATTCGGTCGTCGGACACAAGGGCGATCTCATGATCCTTCATTTCCGGCGCACCCTCGACGAGCTGAACCAGGCCGAGCTGCGGATCGCCCACAGCCGGTTGCGCGAGTTTCTCGAGCCCGGACCTTCTTACGTGTCGGTGATCGAGCTGGGGCTCTACGAGGCTTCCGTCAAGCTCTATGCCGAATGGCTCGCGAGGGGACTTCAACCGGGGACGGCGGAGTGGAACCGGGAGGTCGACGCCGAGCTCGCTCGGCAGCGCGAAGCCTCCGCGGCCCGCCTCTGGCCGGAAATACCCTTGCGCCGTTACCTCTGCTTCTATCCGATGAACAAGCTCCGGGGCGAGCACAAGAATTGGTACAGCGAGCCGATCGCCCGCCGGCAGGCGATGATGCGCGAGCACGGCTTGATCGGCCGGCGCTACGCGGGGCGGGTGATCCAGATCATCTCCGGCTCGATCGGCTTCGACGACTGGGAATGGGGAGTGGACCTCTTCGCGGACGACCCGCTGGTCTTCAAGAAGCTGGTCTACGAAATGCGCTTCGATGAAGCCAGCGCCGTCTACGGGCTGTTCGGCGGTTTTTTCGTCGGCCTGCGCTTTCCTCCGGCCAACCTGCCGACGCTGCTGGAAGGGAGAACTCCGGCATTCACGTGAGATAGGGGGAGACGACGTGCGACTGCAGAACAGGGTTGCGATCATCACCGGGGCGGCCCACGGAATCGGCCGTGCCTACGCGCGCCGCTTTGCCGAGGAGGGCGCCCATGTCGTGATCGCCGACATCGACGCCCGCGGCGGCGCGGCCGTTGCGGACGCGCTCTCGGGAGCGGGGCTTTCGGCCTGGGCGCGCCCGACGGATGTCAGGGACTTCACTTCGCTCCAGGGCCTGGTGCGGGAGACGGTGGATCGCTACGGCCGCATCGACGTGCTGCTCAACAACGCGGCGATCTACGTAACCCAGCGATTGTGGAAAGGGCCGCTCGAGGAGCTCGAGCCACACGAGTGGGATCGGGTTCTCGAGGTCAATCTGAAGGGCGTCTTTCTCTGCTGCAAAGCGGTCATTCCCGTGATGAAGCGTCAGCGCGCCGGCAAGATCATCAACATCGCCTCCGGCACGTTTTTCAGCGGCTCGGGCAACATGCCGCACTACACCGCCGCCAAGGGAGGCGTGGTGGCGCTCACGCGAGTGATGGCGCGCCAGCTCGGCGACTGGAACATCAACGTCAACTGTATGACCCCGGGCTCGACGATGAGCGAGGAGGCGGTGACCGACGCGGTGCGCAAGCGCCGCGAGGGTAGCGTCGAAAAGCGCTGCTTCAAGCGGGTCGAGACGCCCGCGGACGTCGTAGGCACGGCGCTCTTCCTGGCGAGCTCCGAAAGCGACTTCATGACGGGCCAGCTGCTGGTGGTGGAAGGCGGGGGCGTCCTCTACTGAACGGGACGCCCGGAGGTCTCAGGTCTGCGCGGTCACGCCGTAAACGTGGCCGCATTCACTGCAGAAGATGATGTTGAAAGGGGACAGCACGAACTGCTTCCCGCGCGTGCCGCCCGAGCCCCCCTTGCGCGAGACCACGTACTCGATCCCGACCGCCGCGCACTGCGGGCACTTGGGCTGAGGCTCGACCTTTTGCTTGAACTCGTAGGAGAAGCGAAAACCGTCGCCGGGGCTTGCGCCGAACGTCTCCTCCCGGCTCTCGCGCTCCCGCGGGCCCTCGCCCTCAGGGCGCGTGGCCTGGTCGTAGTCGGCGCGCTTGGCCGAGTCCGAAAGCACGCCGTACGCCTCGAGGACCTGCTTGAACTTTTCCGCCGCATCCCTGTCTCCCGGGTTCCGGTCGGGATGGTAGCGGAACACCATCTTGCGGTAGGCCTGCTTGATTTCCGCAGGGCTCGCGTTTCGGGAAATGCCGAGCAGCGAATAGTAATCGGGGTTGTCCAAAGCCGATTCGCCTCCGGCGGGGGTTTACCCGGCATCCAGCGTCGGTGCCGGAGAGCCGGCGGGAGCTATCGCCAGCGGCCGTAGCGGGAGCCGGTCCCGGTCAACCGCCCTCTCTGCTTGTACATGCTCACGCATAGATCGTAGATCGCCGACCCGGCACGGTCGTCGGTGACCCGCTCGCCGTCTTGGGTTTCGTACTCTGTTTTGAACAGGCCGTCCTGGCCGGAAGGATGGTTGTTGGAAATGCGGATCAGGCGCGCTTCGAGCCGGTCCAGGTATCCCCCGATGGTCCGTAAGATCTGAACCGGATTGAGAAATTCCTTTGGAGCGGGTACCTTACCCCGCCTTTCCTTTCCCGCTTGATCCAGCGCCTCGATGTCCTCGTCGGTGTAGCTCAGCGTGACCGGCATTTCGGCCGGCGGCGACTGATAGCCGCATCGTACGAGGTACTGGCCGGCCTCCGGCTCGATGACAAAGGTTCTCAGGCCGCGCAACTCCAGGTCCTGCCCGATACACCGTAAAGCCATCGAATAGCTGATTCGCCGCTTCATGCGAGCCCCTCGGGCGGCGCCCACGGCTTTGACTGGCATACACCGCTCCCCGGACTTGAAATGGTACGGGCAGGGCGGGAAAAAATCAACTAAAATTTCAGACCGTTACACTGCCCCCAAAAGAGATCTCGAAAGACACCCCGCGAGAGATGGCAAAGGCCTGATCTCACCGTTCCGGTCGCACCGGACGGCGGGGCCTGATTGAAGGGGGTTCGCTCGATCGAGCTCAAACCCGAAAGGCCTCCGTTGTCCGGAGGTTCGCCGGGGCATGCGCTCGACGCCTTTTCGGCTCTTTACTTCGCTTTGAGCCGGCGCGCCAGCGCTTCCTGTTCCTCTCGAATCCCTGCCGGCAGGCGGTCACCGAACCGCTCAAAGAACTCTCGCTGGCTTCTCAGGTTCGCCATCCAGCCGTCGCGCTCCACGCCCAGGAGCCGCTCGAGGTCCGAGCGGCCGAGGTCGAGCCCGCCGCCGTTCAGGCTCGAAGGCCTGGGCAGATAGCCGATCGCGCTCTCCTCCGCCTGGCCGGCCCCCTTGCAGCGCTCGACGATCCATCGCAGCACACGGAGATTTTCCCCGAATCCCGGCCAGATGAACTTTCCGTGCTCGTCGCGCCTGAACCAGTTCACGCGGAAGATTTTGGGCGGTCTCGAGGCTCGCTTTCCCATCGCGAGCCAGTGGGCCCAGTAATCTCCCATGTTGTAACCGCAGAAAGGCAGCATGGCCATGGGGTCGCGGCGCACGACGCCGACCGCTCCCGTGGCCGCGGCCGTGGTTTCCGAAGCGAGAGTGGCGCCGAGAAATGTGCCGTGCTGCCAGTCGAACGCCTCGAAAACCAGCGGCACGAGGCTCGCCCGCCGCGCCCCGAACAGGATCGCGCTGATCGGAACCCCCTGGGGCGACTCCCATTCGGGCGCATAGGTGGGGCACTGCTTCAGCGAAACGGTGAAGCGCGAATTGGGATGGGCGGCGGGCTCGCCGCTGTCGGGATTCCATGGGCGGCCCCTCCAGTCCAGAGCACCTTCGGGCGGGGGATCGTCGTGCCCCTCCCACCAGACCGTCCCGTCCGAACGCAGGGCGACGTTGGTAAAGATCGTGTCTCGGCCGAGCATCGCCATCGCGTTGCGGTTGGTTTTCGAGCCGGTCCCGGGAGCGACGCCGAAAAAGCCTGCTTCCGGATTGATCGCCCAGAGCCTGCCGTCCGGGCCGATGCGCAGCCATGAGATGTCGTCCCCGATGGTGCGGATTTTCCAGCCCTTCATCCCTTCCGGCGGGACGAGCATCGCCAGGTTGGTCTTGCCGCAAGCGCTCGGGAACGCGCCGCAGATGTAGCTCACTTCCCCTTCCGGACTCTCCACGCCGACGATCAACATGTGCTCCGCCAGCCAGCCTTCCGCATGCCCCAGCTTGCTCGCGATCCGGAGCGCCAGGCACTTCTTCGCCAGCAGCGCGTTGCCGCCGTAGCCCGAGCCGACGCTCCAGATCGTGTTGTCCTGCGGATAGTGGCAGATGAAGCGGCGCTTCGGGTCGAGATCGGCCTTGCCGTGGAGACAGCGAGTGAAATCGTCGGAGTCCCCGAGATGGCGCAGCGCGACGTTTCCCATCCGCGTCATGATCCGCATGTTGAGCACGACGTAGACGCTGTCGGTAACCTGGATCCCCACCTTGCTGAACGGCGAGCCCTCGGGGCCCATGAGAAAAGGAATCACGTACAGGGTGCGACCGTGCATCGAGCCGGCCAGAATCTTCGCCAGGCGATCGTACGATTCGGCGGGAGCCATCCAGTTGTTGTTCGGACCCGCGTCGTCCCGCTCGGGCGTGCAGACGAAGGTCAGGTCCTCCGTGCGCGCCACGTCGTTCGCCGCGCTACGGTGGAGATAGCACCCCGGCAGCTTTTCGCCGTTGAGCGGCATGAGGTCGCCGCAGCGCAGCGCGATCTCGATCAAACGGTCGCGCTCATCCTCGGATCCGTCGCACCAGAAGACGTCGTCGGGGCGGCAGAGATCCGCGACCTCCTTGACCCAGCTTTGAACGTGGCGGTTGGCCGTTACCGGCGCATTCGGGTTGCTCATGTGAAAATCATCTCCCCCTGTGGTTTCCCGGCACCATCTCGCGGGCCGGGGCTCAGATTCTGTCTGCAGGAGCTTGCGAACTTCGCGGGAGGCTGGTTCGGCCGGGCGCTGCCAGACACTCGATCAAACTATCCGATCGGCCGGCGGGAAGTCAACCGAGCCCGGCCCCCCGGCCGCTACTCGCGGAACACGCGGGCGAGACGCCAGCCGCAAGTTGCGGGTCCATCGCTCCACTCCACCAGGGCCACCAGGCGCCCTTGCGGATCGACGACCCGCACCAGGGTTTCTCCCTGCTGCGGCCTTCCGAGCTGGCTCAGGATTTTCTGCTGTCCCAGCCTGAGCTGGGTGACCCAGCGGCGGTCCCAGCAGACCGCACGGATGTGCGCCAGGGCCGAGTTGATCGGCAGTAGAGGAGAGCGACTCTTGCCAAGGAGGCGCTCGACCACCTCCATCTTGAGCGCCTGGTCGAGCGTAAGGGGGCCGCAGGCGGTCCGCCTCAGGCTCTTCAGATGCGCACCGCAGCCCATGGCGGTGCCCATGTCGGCGGCAAGCGTGCGCACGTAGGTTCCTCGCGAGCAGGTCACCTCGAACTCGATCTCCGAGTCGCTGAGCTTCTTCAGTCCCAGCCGCTCGACCCGAATCGTGCGCGGCTCGCGCGGCACCTCTTTGCCCTGCCGGGCCAGCCGGTAAAGACGCATGCCGTCCTTCTTGAGGGCCGAAAACATCGGGGGCACCTGCTTGAGCTCGCCGGTGAACCGGCGCGCGAGGTCTTCCAGCTCCGGCTCGCCGAAGAAGGGAACTGGGCGCACCTCCACCACCTTGCCGGTCGCGTCCTGCGAATCGGTGGCCACCCCGAGCGCCATGATTCCGCGGTAGCTCTTGGGCGCGCTCAAAAACACGTCTGCGATCTTGGTACCTTCGTTGACGCCGACCACCAGCAGGCCGGAGGCAAAAGGATCCAGCGTGCCGAGATGCCCGACTTTCCGCGCGCCGAGCAGCGTCTTGACCCGATGCACCACTTGAGCCGAGGACGGCCCTTCAGGCTTGTCGATGAGCAGGATCCCGTTTTCCAGCATGGCCGGCACATCCGCGGCGCGACGCCGTCTCAACGCTTGGCTTGTTTGAGCAGGGCGTCGATGCGCTGAGCCTGGTCCTGGCTTTCGTCGTGAACGAACTCGATGGCGGGAACGAACCGCAGATTCAATTGCCTGGCAACTTTCGACCGGATAAACCCCGCCGCGCTCTTGAGCCCGGCCAGCACCTCGTCCTTGTCGGCCGCCCCTCCGAGAGTGGTGAAATAGATCCGGGCCTGCCGCAGGTCCCGGGTGACCTTCGCACCGGTGATGGTCACCTCCCGGATGCGCGGGTCGCGAACCTCGGCGCGCAGCAGCTCCGAGATCAGCTCCACGAGCAGATCGCCGACGCGGTCGGCGCGCTGGTAGTCCATGGCTCCGGTATTCCCGAAATTTCCGAGCCGCCGCGGGCTAGCAGGAGAAAAACTCGGTTTCGGCCTTTCCCACCTGTGCCAGCCCGAGGCCGTCGATGAATTCGACGAGCTTCTGGAGCATCGCCTCGACCACCTGCCGGCTGCTCCCCACCGCTCCAAAGCCGAGAACGGCGTGCTGCCAGAGGTCCTGGTCCCCGCACTCCGTCACCGAAACGTTGAAGCGGTTGGCCACGCGTGCCTGGATGCTCCTCAACACCCCCCGTTTGCCTTTCAACGAGTGGTTCTCGGGCAGGAGGAGGCTGAGCTTGAGAACTCCCACCACCATGATGGAGGACTACGGCCGGAGCTATGCCGGGCTGACGCGCGGAGCTTCCCGGCCCGCAGCGGTCGGCGTGATGCGACGCGCCACCGCCACGCGCTCGAACGCTTCGATGATGTCCCCTTGCTTGATGTCCTGGTAGCCCTCCAGCGACAGCCCGCACTCGTAACCCGCCGTCACTTCCCGCACGTCGTCCTTGAAACGCTTGAGGCTTGCGAGCTTGCCCTCGTGCACCACGACGTGATCGCGGAGCAGCCGCACCAGGTTCCCGCGCTGGATCTTGCCTTCGGTGACGTAGCACCCGGCCACCGTGCCGACGCCGTGAATGTTGAAGATCTGCCGGACCTCCACCCGGCCCAGGGTCTGCTCGCGATACGTCGGCTCGAGCATCCCTTCCATCGCAGCCCGGACGTCGGCCACGGCCTCGTAGATGACCGTGTACAGGCGCACGTCGACCCCTTCCTGGCTCGCGAGGGCCGCCGCCTTCGACTCCGGCCGGACGTTGAAACCGATCACGATGGCGTTCGAGGCCGCGGCCAGCAGGATGTCGCTCTCGGTGATGCCGCCGACCGAACCGTGAATCACCCGCAGCTTGACCTCTTCGCTGGAGAGCCGCCCGAGCGCCTCGGTGATCGCCTCCACCGATCCCTGTACGTCCGCCTTCACCACCACCCGCAGCTCCTTCACGTCGCCGGCCTTGATCTGATCGTAGAGCTCCTCGAGCGAAACCTTGCTGCTCTTGACCAGCTCCGCTTCGCGCTGCTTTCTCTTGCGGTACTCGGCGATCTGACGCGCCTTGGCCTCGTCCGCGACGGCCACGAACGCGTCGCCGGCCTGCGGCACCCCCTGGAACCCGAGGATTTCCACCGGGAACGAAGGAGGCGCCGCTTCCACCTTGCGGCCGCGATCGTCGATCATCGCGCGCACCTTTCCGTAGAACGCGCCGCACACGAAGGCATCGCCCACGCGCAGCGTGCCCTCCTGCACGAGCACCGTCGCCACCGGGCCGCGGCCGCGGTCGAGCTTGGCCTCGATGATGGTTCCGCGGGCCAGCTTGTTCGGATTGGCCTTCAACTCCAGAATATCCGCCTGCAGGAGCAGCATCTCGAGCAGGTGTGGAATTCCTTCCTGGGTCTTGGCCGAAACCGGCACGAACACCGTGTCGCCCCCCCAGTCCTCGCTGACCAGCCCGTACTCGGCCAGCCCTTTCTTGACGCGCTCGATGTCGGCATCCGGCTTGTCGATCTTGTTGACCGCGACGATGATCGGCACGTCCGCCGCGCGCGCGTGGTTGATCGCCTCCACGGTCTGCGGCATGACGCCGTCATCGGCGGCGACCACCAGGACCACGATGTCGGTCACCTTCGCGCCCCGGGCGCGCATCGCGGTAAACGCCTCATGGCCCGGGGTATCGATGAACGTGACGCTGCGGCCGTCGACCTTGACGTCGTACGCGCCGATGTGCTGCGTGATGCCGCCGTGCTCCTGCGCCGTCACGTTGGTCCGGCGGATGGCGTCGAGCAGCGACGTCTTGCCGTGATCGACGTGCCCCATGATCGTGACGACGGGCGGGCGCGGAACCGCCGCTCCCTCCTGTTCCTCGACCTGGTGCTCGAGCGCGAGCGCCTCCTCGGCGTCGAACGCGACGTTCTCCACCTGGTGATCGAACTCCGCGGCCAGAAGAGTCGCCGTGTCGGCGTCGAGCACCTGATTGATGGTGGCCATCATCCCGAGACCCATGAGCTTCTTGATCAGCTCGCCGGCCTTGACGCCCATCTCGCGCGCCAGGTCCCCGACGGTGATCACCTCCGAGATCTTGATCACGCGCTTGCTCGCCTTCGGGATCGTGATCTCGGTCTTCTTTTGCTCCTTGCCGGGCAGCGCGCGCTTTTTCTTCGGGATACGGCCGGCCCGAAACTCCTTCTCGCGAAACTCGAGAACATCCTGCTTCTTGACCACACGCTTCTTGTGGCGTCCCGGCTTGGCGGGCTTTTCCTCGCCTTCGCCCGCCGGCTTCGGCGCCGCTTCGCCCGCAGGCCGCACCCCTGCCGCGCCCGGTCCCACGGGCGTGGCCGGACGCCGTGCGGCGCCGGGCGCGGGTGGCGGCGTGACGGTCCGGCGCAGATCGATTCGTCCCAGGATCCGCGCTCCGGCGCGCGGGGCCTCTTCGGCCGGCGCTTGCGGTTTGGCCTCGGCCGGCGCCGGCGCGGCAGGCTTCTCTTCCGGCTTTGCCTCAGCGGGCTCGGACGAAGGCTCCGCCTTCGCCTCCGCCGGGCGGGCCGGCTCGGCTTCGGGCTCCGGAAGAATCACGGGCTCGGGGACATCCGGTTCCTGGTCCGGCACCGGAAGGTCCGCCAGCTCTTCGACGAACATCGGCGGCTCGGCCTCGGCCGGCGCGGGAGCTTCCTTCGCGGGTGCGTGGACGGGCTCGGCGGGCTCTTCGGCCCTCTCGCGCGGCTGAACCACCTCGACCCGGCTCGTGCGCCGGCGGATGACGTTGGTGCGAACGCGCCGCTCGACGACGGTCTCGCGCGCCTCGATCTGCCCCACGCCCTCTTCCTCGGACCTCACCACCCGGTCGGCGACCACCTTTTCCTCGCCGACGTGCACCTGGGGCTTTTCCTCCGCCGCCAGGGCGGCACGAACCCGGGCGACCTCCTCGTCTTCCAGCGCGCTCTGCGCTTTGCGCCCCCGGATGCCCAGCTTTTCGAGGTGGGCGATCAGATCCTTGGTCTCGATCCCCAGCTCTTTAGCCAAAAGATGGACTCTCGTTTTTCCCATCTGGTAACTCCCAATGCCCTTCGCTCAAATCGCGTACCAGCCTTTCCCGCGCTTCCCTGCTCACCTCCACACGAAAAGCCCGAAAAACGCTCTTGCGCCTGACGAACGCCGCCCAGCATTCGCGCCGGCGGTGCAGATAGCCGCCGCGTCCGCCGGAGCGCCGCAGCATCCGGAGCTTGCCTCCGGCTTCCGCGACCACGCGAATCAGCCTCTCCTGGTCGTCTCTGCCGCCGCAACCGAGGCAGGTCCGCTGCGGCCGATGCCGCCCCCGCGACATCTCGAGCTAGGCCTCCGGCGTTTCCTCCTGTTTCGCAGCCTCGGCCTCGGCCGCCTCACGCTCGGCTGCCGCGGCGGCCGCAGCCGCCTCTTCCTCCTCGCGGCGGCGCTTCTCGGCGACGTATTCACGCGCGGACTTGTGCAGCGCTTCGGCTTTCTCCTTGCTGATCCCCTCGATCTCGAGAATCTCCTCGAGCTCGCTCGCCGCCACGTCCTCGGCCGACTTGAAGCCCGCCTGGTAGAGGAGCTCCGCTACCAGATCGTTGATTCCCGGAATCGACCCGATCGAAAGGCGCGCGCGACGCGTCTCTTCCTCGGCTTCGGCCTCGCTGCGCACGTCGATGCGCCACCCCGTCAAGCGCGACGCCAGCCGCACGTTCTGCCCTTTCTTTCCGATGGCGAGCGACAGCTGATCGTCCGGGACGATCACCTCCATGCTGTGCTCCTCGTCATCGATGATGATCTTGGAAACCTTAGCGGGGGCCAGCGCCCGGCAGACGTACTCCGCCGGATCCGCGGTCCAGTGAACGATGTCGATTTTTTCGCCGCGCAGCTCCTGGACCACCGCCTGCACCCGGGTCCCCTTCATGCCCACGCAGGCACCCACCGGGTCGACATCGGGGTCATGCGAGACCACCGCGATCTTCGCCCGCCCTCCGGGCTCGCGGGCAGCGCCCTTCACCTCCACGATTCCTTCATAGATCTCGGGCACTTCCTGCTCGAAGAGCTTGATCAGCATTCCCGGGTGCGTTCGGGAGAGCACGATCTGCGGTCCCCGGCTGGTCATATCCACGCTGACGATGTAGGCGCGGATACGGTCGCCCTGGCGGTAGCGCTCCCGCGGCACCTGCTCCTTCTCAGGAAGGATCGCGTCGGTGCGGCCGAGGTTGACGATGATGTTGCGCTTCTCGAACCGCTGCACAATGCCATTGACCAGCTGCCCTTCGCGTCCCTTGAACTCGTTGTAGATGATCTCCCGCTCGGCGTCCCGCACGCGTTGCACGATGTTCTGCTTGGCGGCCTGGGCCGCAATGCGGCCGAACATGCTGGAGTCGAGCTTGCAGAGCAGCTCGTCGCCGATCTCGGCCTCCGGGTCGAGGGTCTCGCGGGCTTCGGTCAGGCTGATCTCTACCGCCGGATCCTGCACGGTCTCCACGACGGTCTTCGCCTCGAACAGCTCGACCTCGCCGATCTCCGGATTGAACTTCGCCTCGATCTTGCGCTGGGCGCCGAACGTTTTCTTGGCGGCGGAGACCATGGCATTTTCCAGGGCGCTGATGAGAATCGCCTTGTCGATGCCTTTCTCCTTGCTCACCTGCTCAATGACTCGATTGAGATCTTGCTGCATAGGAGCCGCTCCAATCGTGCTCGTAATTGGACTTTTCGATCAGCTCGAACGGGATCGTGTACGCCTTGCCTTCCTGCAACACCTCGATCCGCTCGCCGCCGACGGATTTCAGGATCCCCAGAAACGAGCGCCGCCCCTCGATCGGTTCCCGGGCGCGGACGCGAATCCGCTTACCGACGTAGCGCGCGAAGTGCTCCGGCTTCTTGAGCGGCCGGTTGACCCCGGGCGACGAGACTTCCAGGGTATAGGCGCCGTCGATCAGGTCCCGGCTGTCGAGGAGATCGCTCAGCCGGCGGCTGACATGGCTCAGCTCGTCGATGTTGACGCCGCCCGTTCGATCCAGATAGATCCTCAGCACCCGACCCCCGCGGCGCCCTTCCCGGCGAAACTCGATGTCGACCACCTCCATGCCTTCGTTCTCGGCCACCCCCGTCGCCAAATCCCAAAGCTCGGTCATTTGCGGATCCGTTGTCATGCCCTTAAAACAAAAAAAGCGGGCAAAGCCCACTTCGGGTGTAACCGCCTAAAGTGTAAGAATTTTTTACCACATGCACCCGCGCCATGCAAGCCCGACCGGAGTTTGCGCCCTACCGCCTATCTGTTATGATTTTTTGCTGCCCGGACGACTCCTCCATGAGAGCCCGAGACTACCGCCTCGCCCCGAAAATTTCCTGGCAGCAGATCCTTGCCAGCCTGGAAGACGGCGTGGTGATGCTTGACCCAGAAAGCAGGATCACCGCCTTCAACGAATCGGCGGAAACCCTGACCGAGCTGCCGGCTTCGCAGGCGCTCGGCCAACCGGTCGCCACGGTCTTCCGGTCCGAGCCGTGGCTGGTCGAAGTCGCCCGCAAAAGCGCACCCCCGCATCACGAGAGCGTCCGGACCGAGGGCGAAGTGGTGACCCGGTCGGGGCGCAAGGTCGCGGTGGCCGCCACCGCTTCGCCGCTCCAGGACAACCACGGCAGCTTCCTCGGGAGCATCTTGCTGCTGCGCGACGTCACCCACCGCAAGGAGCTCGAGGAAGACCTCAAGCGAGCCGACCGCATGGCGGCGATGGGAATGTTCGCCGCGGGCCTCGCCCACGAGATCCGCAACCCCCTCGGGGGCATCAAGGGCGCCGCGCAGCTGCTGCGGCGCGCGGTGGAGCGCGACCCGGCGCTCCGCGAATACACCGAGATCATGATCCGCGAAGTAGATCGCGTCGACAAGCTGATCGACCAGCTCCTCGATCTCTCGCGCCCGGCGGCCGTGGACCTGGCGCCGCTCAACATCCACGAGGTGCTGGAGGAAGTTCTCCTGCTCGAGGCGCAGGAGGCGGCCGAGCGCGGCATTGCCGTTCAGAAGCGGTTCGACCCCAGTTTGCCCCCGATTCTCGGGGACCGCGCCCAGCTCACGCAGGTTTTTCTCAACCTGATCAAGAACGCCTTTCAAGCGACTCAAAAAAACGGTACCGTAACCATCACCACCCGGGTGGAGACGGACTTTCACATCCGCGGCCGGGGGGCCGGGCGCAGCCGCTTCATCTGGGTCGACGTCGAGGACCGGGGAGTGGGCATCAAGGAAGAGGACCTGCCTCACATCTTTTCGCCCTTCTTCACGACGAAAACCAGCGGCACGGGGCTCGGACTGGCGATCTGCTACCGCATCGTCAAGGAGCACGGCGGCCTGATCCGGGTCGAGAGCGTCGAGGGGAAAGGGAGCGTTTTCAAGGTATCGCTGGTGGTGGCGAGCTAGCATGGATCAGGGCAAGATACTGGTCGCCGAGGACGAGGAATCGCTGCGCTTCGTGCTCAAGAAAGCGCTCGAGGACGAAGGCTATTTCGTGCAAACCGCTGCCGACGGCGCGGCCGCGCGCCGGCTGCTCGGCGAGGCCGCGTTCGACGTCTCGCTCCTGGACATCAAGCTGCCGGATGTCGACGGGCTTGAGCTGCTCAAAGAACTCAAGGAAAACGGCGTCGAGACCGCGGTCATCGTCATGACCGCTCAGAACACGATGCGCAACGCCATCGGCGCCATGAAGAACGGCGCGTTCGACTACATCACCAAACCGTTCGATCTCGAAGAGGTGATGCTGCTGGTCAAGCGGGCGCTCGACAGCCGCAAGCTCAGCCGGGATTTTCGCGAGCTCAAGGAGGAGGTCAAGAAGCGCTTCGAGCCGGGAGTCAACATCATCGGCACCAGCTCGGCCATGCAGCGGGTCTACAAGACGATCGGACAGGTCGTCGACAACCAGGCGACAGTCTTGATTCTCGGCGAGAGCGGGACCGGCAAGGAGCTCGTCGCCAAGACCATCCACTACAACTCGCCGCGCTGGAACCAGCCGTTCGTCGCGGTCAATTGCGCCGCCATTCCGCGCGACTTGCTCGAAAGCGAGCTGTTCGGCCACGAAAAGGGGGCGTTCACCGGCGCCCTGGACCGGCGCATCGGCAAATTCGAGCTGGCCGAGGGCGGGACGCTCTTCCTCGACGAGGTCGGGGACATCCCGCTCGACCTGCAAACGAAGCTCCTGCGCGTGCTGCAGGACCGTGAATACAGCCGGGTCGGAGGGCGCGAGGTGCTCAGGGCCAACGCCCGCATCCTCGCCGCAACCAATCAGGATCTCGAGCGGGCGGTGCGCGAGAAGCGCTTTCGCGAGGATCTCTACTTCCGCCTCAAGGTGATCCCGATCCACCTGCCGCCGCTGCGCGAGCGCCGGGGCGACATCCCGCTGCTCGTCGGGTACTTCATCGAGAAGATCAACCGCGAGATGGGGATCCGCATCTCCGGCGTCTCGCCCGAAGCGCTCAAGCTGCTCGAGGAGCACAGCTGGCCGGGCAACGTCCGGGAGCTGGAGAACGCGCTCATCCGGGCGGCGGTGCTGTCTTCCGGGCCCATCCTGTTCCCCAAGGACTTCAGCCTGCAGAACAAGCAGGCGCCGGCGGCGCTCGAGGTCGATCAGCTCTCCCTCGAAGAGCTGATCCGGCACAAGCTCGAAGACTATTTCAAGCGCACCAAGGGCGTCGACGTCGACAACCTCTACTCGCTGGTGATCGAGCGCATCGAGCGACCGCTGATCGAGCTGACGCTGAAGAAGACGCGCGGCAACCAGATCCGCGCGGCGCAGATCCTCGGAATCAACCGCAACACGCTGCGCAAGAAGATCGCCGATCTCCGCATCGAGGTGAAGAGGGAGAGCAGCTCCTGAGCCGATGAGCCGACCGCCCCTGCGCCTCGAGCCGCTGTACGCCATTCTCGACCCGGATCAGACCGCCGGCCGCGGTCCCGAGGCCGTCCTCGCCGCGCTGCTGGCGGGAGGCGTGCGGCTGCTGCAGCTGCGCGTCAAGAGCGGCGGCGCGCGGGCTTTTCTCGCGCTCGCCGAGCGGGCACGGCAGGCCACCCGGGCCGCCGGCTGCCGGCTGATCGTCAACGATCGGGCCGACATCGCCCTGGCGAGCGACGCCGACGGCGTCCACCTCGGGCAGGAGGACCTGCCCCTGTCGCGCGCGCGCGCGCTGATGGGCTCGAAGATCGTGGGGATTTCCACCCACACCGTCGAGCAGGCGCTCGAGGCCGAGCGCGGCGGCGCCGACTACATCGGCTTCGGTCCGGTGTTCGGCACCACCACCAAGGAGACCGGCTACGAGCCGCGGGGGACGGAGATGCTGCGACGGGTGCGGCGCGCCGTGACGATTCCCGTGGTCGCCATCGGGGGCATCGACGAAGCGAACGTCGCCGCGGTCTGGCGCGCCGGCGCCGACAGCGCGGCGATGATCGGCGCGCTCGTCCGCGGCGACGCCGCCGCCGCGGCGCGACGCATCCTGGCCGCCCACCGCGCCCTGGCCTCCGGCGCGCGGCAGGAGGGCTCATGAGGCGCGACGGCTTCACGGTGCCGCCCGAGGAGCGGTACTTCGAAGACTACACGGTCGGATCGGTCCACGAGTTCGGCACCGCGCGGGTCGAGGAAGCCGAGGTGCTGGAGTTCGGCCGGCGCTACGTTCCGCTTCCCTACCACACCGACCCCGACGCCGCCCGGCAGAGCATCTACGGCGGCCTGATCGCCAGCGGGTGGCACACCGTGGCGCTGATGATGCGGCTTTACGCCGAGCACTACCTCTCGCGCGTCGCCAATCTCGGATCGCCCGGCTGCGACGAGCTGCGGTGGACCAGACCGGTCTTTCCCGGGGACGAGCTCTCGGTGCGCGTCACCGTCCTCGACGCCCGACGCTCGGAAAGCAAGCCGGACCGGGGCATCGTCCGCTCCCTCGTGGAGACGCTCAATCAAAAGCGCGAGGTCGTAATGACCCTGACGATGGTCAACTTCGTACGCTGCCGGAGGTCCTCCTCCCGACCCGGTTGACCCGAAAAGGCCTTTGCAGCGGGGCTCAGCCCTCTTCCGCCTCTGCGTAGTAATCGTCGTCCCGCTGCGTGTAGTTCTCGAACCGGGTGTACTGACTGAGAAAGGTGAGCGTTACGGTATCGGTGGGACCGTTTCGCTGCTTCGCGACGATGACTTCCGCGATTCCCTTGTTCTCGGATTTCGGGTTGTAGACCTCGTCGCGGTAGATGAACATGATGACATCGGCGTCCTGCTCGATCGCCCCGGACTCCCGGAGGTCCGACATCATCGGCCGCTTGTCCCCCCGATCCTCGACCCGGCGGTTGAGCTGGGAGATGGCGATCACGGGGATGTTCAGCTCCTTGGCGAGAGCCTTCAGGGAGCGCGAGATCTCGGAGATCTCCTGCTCGCGGTTGCTCGCGGTGCCCATGCCGCGCATCAGCTGCAGGTAGTCGACGACGATCAGGCCCACCTTCTTGGAGCGATCGCGCACCAGCCGCCTGGCCTTGGCGCGCAGCTCGAGCACCGAGATCGCCGGCGTATCGTCGATGTAGATCGGCGCCTCGTGGAGCCGGCCCGCCGCGCTCGCCAGCTTCGGAAAGTCGCGCTCGCCGAGGTAACCCGAACGCATCTTGGAGTTGTCCACCCGCGCCTCCGAGCAAAGCATGCGGAGCACGAGCTGCTCGCGGGCCATTTCCAGGGAAAAGACCGCCACTCCGACGCCGCGAAACGCCGCGTTGGTGGCGATATTGAGGCTGAAAGCGGTCTTGCCCATGCTCGGCCGGCCCGCGACGACGATCAGGTCCGCGGGCTGGAGGCCGGCGGTCAGCCGGTCGAGATCGTCGTAACCGGTCGGCACGCCGGTAACCATCTCCTTGCGCTCGTAGAGCCGCTCGACCGCCTTGAGCGTGTCCTTGATCATGTCGCCGACGGCGACGAAGGAAGCTTTGATCTTGCGCTCAGAGATGTCGAAGATGACCTTCTCGGCGTTGTCGAGGAACTCCTCGACGTTACCCTGCTCCTCGAAGCCCCGGGTGGCGATGTCGGTGGCGGCGTTGATCAGATGGCGCAGGATCGATTTCTCCCGCACGATCCGGGCGTAGTACGCGATGTTGGCGGCGGTCGGCACGAAATCCGCGAGCGAAGCGAGGTAGGCCGTGCCGCCCACCGCCTCGAGCTCGCCGCGGCTCTTGAGCGCCTCGCTCAAGGTGATCAGGTCGACCGGCTCGCTGCGATCCGAGAGCTCGATCATCGCCCGGAAGATCTTGCGGTGCGATTCGCGGTAGAAATCCTCCGGGCGGAGCAGCTCGAGGACCTGGTTGATCGCCTCGTTCTCGAGGAGGATGCCTCCCAGGACCGAAGACTCGGCTTCCAGGCTTTGGGGCGGGACCTTACGGAGGTTCTCTTCGAGCGTTGCCATGCTTCGGGAAGGCGGGCGAAGACGGGCGCCGGCGGCGCGGGCGTCCGCCGTTCTCCCGTCGATGCCTCTGGACCGGGAAAATTTTTTCAAAAACGTACACGATGGGGAATAAAAAGCAAGAAAAATTTCCGCCGCCGCGCTTCAGCCCGAAGCCGGCGGATTGAGCGCCCGAACGGCGTCGTCGAGAGCCTGGTGCGGTCCCGACAAAACCAGGCGGTCGCCGACCGCCAGAACGAAGTCGGGGCCGACACCTTCGCAAGGCTTGCCGTCGCGCACCACCGCGATCACCAGCGCTCCGGTCCGCTTGCGTAGATCGAGCTCTCCGAGACTGCGCCCCGCGGCCGGGGAGCCCTCCAGGATCGAGACGATGTCGGTGGTGGTCCCGGCCAGGAAATCGCTCAGCTCATCGAGCCGCCTCCCCTGGAGGCGCAGCCCCCGCAGCGTCCCGTAGTGCTCCTTTCGGATCAGGTCGACCTGGAGGGAGATCACGTTCCGGGGAACGTGGTATTCCTGGAGCACCCGGGCGAAGATTTCCACGGAAGTCTCGAATTCTTCGGGAATCACCTGGTCGGCCCCCAGCTGGTAGAGATGCTCGATTTCGGCGACATAGCGCGTCCGGACGATCAGGTAGACGTCGGGCCGCAGGCGACGGGCCTGGGAGACCACGCGGGCGGTCGCCGCCGGATCGGAGATCGCGACCACGACCACCCGCGCCCGCTCGATCCCGACCTCCCGCAGGATTTCCGGTCGGGTCCCGTCCCCGAAAACGATCGGCTCGCCGGCGGCCCGCGCCGACCGTACCAGATCCGGATTCATCTCGAGAACCGTATACGGGATGCCCACTTCCTTCAGAACCCGCGCAAGGTTCTGGCCGTTCAGCCCGTACCCCACAACGATCACGTGGCCCTGTTCGGGCCGGTCCCCGGCGGCCTCGCCCTCGACGCGCGGGCGGCGCGCGGCGCGGCCTAAAGCCTGCTCCAACCCGAAGGCAAGGCCGTGGACCGATTGAATCAGGAACGGCGTGGCCATCATGCTGAGGATCGACGCCGCCAGAAAGATCTGTTCGCTTTCCGGCGTGAGCAGGCTGTAGGCCATGCCGGCCTTGGCGAGAATGAAAGAGAACTCGCCGACCTGCGCCAGGCTGAGGCCGAGAACGATCCCGAGCCTCACGGAACGGTACAACCGCCAGAAGACGACGAAGACCACCACGGTCTTGATGGCGACCAGGAGGAGCAGCTCGACCAGCGCCGGAGCCAGCTCGCGGGTGAGAAAACCCAGGTTCAGCAACATGCCGACCGAGATGAAGAAAATTCCGCTGAAGCAGTCCCGAAGCGGCAGCACGTCGGCCACCACCTGATGGCTGAGCTCCGATTCCGAGATGACCAGCCCCGCCACCAGCGCGCCGAGGGCGAGCGACAGTCCCGAGGCAGACGCCAGCCAGGCGGTCCCGAGGCAGACGAAAACGACGAACAGCACGAAAATCTCGCGGTTGCGCAGCCGCGCGACCTGGTGCAGGAGAAACGGCAGCAGCCTGCGCGCGGCAAGGACCATCACCGCCAGAGCCGCCACCGCCACAGCCGAAGCCCGCCCGACCTCCGCGAGCGAGCCCCCGGCCGCCCGTCCCAGGACCGGAACGAGCAACGCCATCGGAATGATGCAAAGGTCCTGGAGCAATAGAATGCCGGCCGCCAGCCGCCCCTGGATCGAGTGGGTCTCCCCGCGCTCGTTGTAGATCCGAAGCACGATCGCCGTGCTGCTGAGAGAGACCAGAAAACCGTAGAAAATACCCACCTCGAGGGGCGCGCCGAACAGCCGGGCGACCGCCGCCACCGCCGCCACCGTAAGGAGCACCTGGAGCGTTCCCGCCCAGAGGAGCCGCCGCGCCGAGAGAAAAATCGTTTCCAGTGAGAACTCGACTCCGATCGTGAAAAGCAGCAGCACCACGCCGATCTCCGCCAGCAGCTCGACCTGAGCCACGCTCTTGATCAGGCCGAGCGCGTGCGGGCCGATGATCACCCCGGTCAGGAGAAACCCGACGATCGAAGAGAGACGCAGCTTGTGGAAAACGAAGACGATGGCGAGGGTCGCCGCCAGCACGATCAGGAGCTCCTTGAAAACGTCCAGATCGGGCATGGCCGTCACTCGAGTCGAAGGCAGCTCGTCACGGGCGCAGGAAGGAGCCGGTCCGGCCGGGAGGTCAACCCGCCCTGTATTCCGCCGTCACCACGGTATGGATCCCGCCGCGAACGTTGAAGTCGCCGGTGACGGTCATCGATTTCGGCCGGCAGGCCTGCACGAGATCGTCCAGGATGCGGTTGACCACGGCCTCGTGGAACGCGCCCTGATCGCGAAACGACCAGAGATAGAGCTTGAGGGACTTGAGCTCCAGGCAGAGCGTGTCCGGGACGTAGCGGATGCGGATCGTCGCGAAGTCCGGCTGTCCCGTTCGCGGGCAGACGCAGGTGAACTCGGGGCATTCCATGGCGATCTCGTAATCGCGCCCGGGACGGGGATTGGGGAAAGTTTCGAGCTCGGTTCGCGGTTGCGCGCCCATGGCGCCATCTTAGCGGCTTTTGCGCCCCGAGGCTACCTTGACAAGGCGGGGCGCCAAATGGTAAACGCCGCCGTACCCGACGGGAGGTCTCCGCCGGGGCGGAGGGAATCTGTGGAAAAGCCCAGGGAACCGAGGGCCGGGGAGAAAATGACAGCCGACGAAGCGCGAGCGTACGTCGACTACCTTTACGCCGCGCTCTACCAAGCCTGGCGCGAAAAGATCCACGCGAGCGAGTTCATGACCCGGCTTCGCGAAGGGAGCCTGCCGCTTCCGGTCATCCGGCAGTTCTTCAAGAACTGGGGTCGTTTCTCGCTCGAGGTCAACGGGCTCAACGCGGTTTCCTACTACACGCATCTGCCGTTCTTCGTCCGCAACTTCGATCTGCTCGGCCCCTTCTGCGCCAAGATCGCCGACGAGCTGATATCGCCCCGGCCGCCGGGCCACGTGCTGGTGCTGTTGCAGACGGCGGAAGCGATGGGGCTGAGCCGCAAGGAGATTCTCGAAGACCCCTATCTCCCCGCCGCGCGCGCGATCAACGACTTCTGCCACAAGATCTTTCTCGACGGCTCGATCGTCGAGCTGTGGGGGCTGCACGTCTTCGAGGAATCGCTGTCGCAGTGGTCGGGCGAGTGGTACACCGCTCTCACCACCCGCTACGGTTTCACCCGCGAGCAGGCCGTCTATTTTTCCACGCATGAAGAGGCCGACCTGGAGACGCACGCGCTCGGGCAGGGCGGCGAACAGGCGATGGGCCACGGCGCTTTCAACCGGGCGGTGCTGACGCGGGCGCTCCAGGACACCGTGGAGTTCCGCGCCGGCTACTCCCTTGAGTACTGCGCGCTCACGATGATCGACCTGCACGCCCAGATGAAGCGGGCGGCGCTCGAGCACCCGTATCCTTGAAAGAGGCCGTGCCGGCTCAAATCAGGCGTCCGCCCGGCAGGTGGGGAAAGGCGCTCATCTCGTGCGGCAGCGCCACCGGTGGCGCTGCGCATACGTAGTTGGGGTTGAGCTGGTCGACGCTCGTCACGCCGAGCAGCCCCATCGCGACCACGATCTCCTCTTCGAGCAGCTCCAGAACCCGGACCAGCCCCTCCTCGCCCGCAGCTGCGAGCCCCCAACCCTGAAGCTTGCCGATAGTCACCGCGTTCGCGCCCAGCGCGATCGCCTTGAGAACGTCCGTGCCGCGCAGCACGCCGCCGTCCAGGACGATTTCCGCCCTGCCCTTGGCGACGCCGACGATCTCGGGAAGCACGTCGATGGTCGCCCGCCCGTGGTCGAGCTGGCGGCCGCCGTGGTTCGAAACGTAGAGCACCTCGACGCCGTGGTCGAGCGCGATCCTGGCGTCCTCGGCGGTCGCGATCCCTTTGAGAATGAGCGGCATGCCGGCGATCTTCTTGATCGCCGCCATCGTCTCCCAGGTGAGCGCCGCCTGATACTGGCGGTTCGACTCCACCCGCTTGCTCGGCGGCAGCCATCGATTCATGAGCTGGCGCTCGCGCCGGCTGTAGTGGGCCGTGTCGAGGGTAAGGCAGAGGGCGACGTATCCCGCCTGCCGCACCTGCTCGAGAACGCCCTCGACCCACCCCAGATCGCCGCGCAGATAGAGCTGGTAGATCTTGACCGCCTTGCTCGCGGAGGCGATCTCCTGGAGCGAGGGTTGAGTCACCGAGCTGATGAAGCAGAGCGTTCCGAACCGCTCCACCGCCTTCGCCACCGTCGCTCCGCCTCCGGGTGTGATCGCCTGCAACGAACCGATGGGCGCGGTCATCACCGGGATCCGCAGCTTGTGCCCGAGGAAGGTGGTGGAGGGATCGATGCGGCTCACGTCCACCAGGACCCGCGGGCGAAAGGCGAGACTGTCGAAGCCGAGCCGGTTGCGTCGCATCGTCGTTTCCGACTCCGAGCCGCCGGTGAGGTAATCCCAGACTTCCTGGCTGAGCTTTCGCCGGGCCTCGACGATGATTTCCTGGTTGGTGACGAAATCCACGCTCATCGCGCCTGCTCCTCCGCCGTACCCCGGCTGCTTCGCTCCTTCGAGAATTCGACCGTTCCGCTTCGTTCAAGCCGCGCCGGGCGGAAATCGAATCCGACGGAGACGCCCCGCGCGGCCGGCCTGCCGGAAGGTAACCAACCGCAGGCGGCCTGTCAAATGAATCTCCCGGCTGTCCGGCGGGACCGCCTCGGCTCGGCGAAGCGCTCAGCTCAACCCGATCGGCGCGCCCGGCGTGGGACGGCGCTCGCCCTCGAGAATCGCGAACAATCCGTCGATCCTGATCTTGAAGCGGCGCAGCTCCTCTTCCGCCGACCGGCGCGCCGCGAGAACCGATTCGGCGAGCTCCTCGAGCTTTCGCTGGTTGTAGGCCTCGCGCTCCCGGCTGAGGGCCAGCTCCCGCTCGAGCAGGACGACGCGCCGGTCGAGCTCCCGCGCCCGGGCACGGAGCGCGAAATAAGCCCCGAGCGCCGCCGCCGTGGTGCTCGCGCCGAAAATGGAAAGCCAGACGGTCCAGCTCTCGATCATGCTCCCTCCTCGCCGGGCCGCCCGGAAAGCCCGCCGCTCAGCGCGTGACCGCCCCCTCGGACGCGGACGCCACGAGCTTGGCGTATTTCGCCATCACTCCGCTCCGATAGCGCGGCTCGGGAGCGGACCACGCCGCCATCCGCGATCGAAGCTCGGCTTCCGAAATCTCCACGTCGAGACGGCGCCGCTCGATGTCGAAGACCACCGTGTCGCCGTCGCGCAGGGCGGCGATGGGCCCGCCGGCCGCCGCTTCGGGAGCCACGTGACCCGCCATCAGGCCGTGCGTCGCTCCGGAAAAGCGCCCATCGGTCAGCAGCGCTACGGAATCGCCGAGGCCGGCCCCGACCAGCGCGGCCGTGACGCCGAGCATTTCGCGCATCCCGGGCCCGCCCTTCGGACCCTCATAGCGGATGACGACCACGTCGTCGGGCTTGATCTCCCCGTTTTGAACGGCGCGAAAGGCGTCTTCCTCGCGGTCGAAGACCCGCGCCGGCCCCCGGTGATGCGTCCGCTCGTGGCCCGCGATTTTCACGACGCAACCCTCCGGGGCGAGGTTGCCCTTCAGGATAACGAGGCCGCCGGTCGGCTTGAGCGGCCGTGCGATCGGCCGCACCACCTCCTGGCCGGGCGTTTCGCGAGCCGCGCGAGCCGCTTCGCCGATCGTCTGGCCGCCGACGGTGATCGCGTCGGCGTGCAACAGGCCCGCCTCGAGCAGTCTCTTGGCGACGAGCTGAATCCCGCCCGCCCGGTAGAGGTCGTTGGCCACGAACCGCCCCCCGGGCTTGAGATCGGCGATCAGCGGCGTGCGCACGCTGATGCGATCGAAGTCGTCGATGGTCAGCTCCACCCCCGCTTCCCGGGCGATGGCCAGCAGGTGGAGCACGGCGTTGGTCGAGCCGCCGGTGGCGGCGACCGCGGTGATCGCGTTTTCGATCGATTGCCGGGTGATCACTTCACTCGGTCTCAGGTTGCGCCGCAGCAGGTCGACGACCAGCCTGCCGGCCGCAAAGGCCGCTTCGTCCTTCTCCGGCGCCGTTGCGGGAATGCCGTTGGCCCCCGGCGGCGAGATGCCGAGGAACTCCATGACCGTCGACATGGTGTTCGCGGTGAACTGCCCGCCGCAGGCGCCCGCACCGGGGCACGCCCGGTCCTCGACCGCCTTCAGCTCTTCCGCGCTGATCTTGCCGCGCCCGTAAGCACCGACGGCCTCGAAGACGTCCTGGATCGTCAGATCGCGGTCGCCGAGCCGCCCCGGCGCGATCGATCCGCCGTAGAGCGCCAGCCCCGGAATGTCCAGGCGTGCGAGCGCCATCACCACTCCCGGATTGGTCTTGTCGCAGCCGGAGATGCACACCAGCGCATCGAAATGATTGCCGCGCGCGACCAGCTCGATCGAATCCGCGATCAGCTCGCGGCTGATCAGCGAGCATTTCATCCCTTCGGCGCCCATGCTGATGCCGTCCGAGATCGACACGGTGTTGAACTCCATCGGCGTGGCTCCGGCCGCGCGGATACCCTCCTTGACCCTGGCGGCGAGCCGCCGGAGATGGTAGTTGCACGGTCCGATCTCGATCCAGGTGTTGGCCACTCCCACGATCGGCCTTGCCAGGTCTTCGTCGGAGAACCCGGCCGCCTTGAGCATCGCTCGCGTCGGCGCGCGGTTCGGTCCGTCGGTGATCACTCGGCTTCGGGGTTTGAGATTTTCTGCCATCGAACACTCCTCAAGCTGGGTCTGCGGAACCGCCGTGATGGCGGGCTCGCTGGCATCGAGGTTTCATGGCCCGTCCCGCGGCCGCTTTGGCGCGATTCAACCGTTCAAAAATTCAAACGTTCAGGTGAAAACCGAGATGCCAGGATCTCGAAACCGATCGATGTCCCGCCGCCAGCGAATCAAGTTCTTTGTAACATAGCCGGGCGGCGGCGGCGTTTGCAAGTTTCGGCTCCCCTTCGAGGGTCCGGGAGCTCTTGAAGCGTTCACGACGGCTCCGTATGTTGATCGCGGATGAGCGGCGCCAGACAGGTGGCAGCAGCACTGCTCGGACTTTTCATGACCGCCGCAGGTTCGACGCCGACGCCGTCGCCCGGACTCGACCGGGAAGCCGCCGACCGCCTGCAACGCAAGATCGACGAGATCGCGCGAAACGGCGCCGCCCGGCCGGTCAAGCCGAAAACAACCCGATTCTCCGAGAACGAGATCAATTCCTATCTTGCGTTCAATCTGCGGGAGAAAACGCCCGCGGGTCTGACCGATCCGCGCGTCGCTCTCCTGGGCGGCGGGCGCCTGGCGGGCCGGGTGATCGTCGATCTCGACGAGTTCAAGCGGCAGCGCGGCACCGGGGGGTTCGCCGATCCGTTGACCTACGTCTCCGGCCGGGTGCCTCTCACAGGGCGCGGCGTGCTGCGCACCCGGGCCGGGAAGGGTCGCTTCTATTTCGAGTCCGCGGAGCTTCGAGGCATCCCGCTCCCGAAGGAGATCGTCCGGGAGCTCGTGAGCTTCTTCTCGCGCACGCCGGCAAACCCCGCCGGCATCGACATGGACGCCCCGTTCGATCTCCCGGCGGAGATTCGCGAGATCGCGGTCGAGACCGCCAGCGTCACCGTCATCCAGTAGAGGCGCCGCCGCCGATGAGCCCCGGCGCGCCAGCCCTCTCGCGCGCAAGCCATTCCACCGACCACAAGACGGCGGCCAGGAGCAGTCCGGCCCCGTTGCTTCCCCAGGTGAGCAGTGCATGGTCGCCGCTCTGAACGACGGGGACCAGCAACCCCATGGCGGCGGCGAGAAAGAGCGCGCGGCGCGCCAGCCCCAGCGGCCGAAAGAGATAGCCCACGAGCCCCACCCCCAGCAGAATCGCGCCGCCGATCGCGGTCACGATGGAAAGGGCCACCTCGTACCAGGTCCCGATCAGCAGCAGCGACGGAGAAAGAACGAAAAGAAACGGCACGACGTAAGCGATGGCGCAAAGCCGCATCCCCTCCCAGCCGGTTTTGACCGGATCGGTCTTGCCGATCGACGCGGCCGCGTAGCTCGCCAGACAGACCGGGGGCGTGATCATGCTCAGCATGCCGAAATAGAAGATGAACAGGTGCGCCGCGATCGGCGCCACACCGAGCTTCGAGAGTCCCGGCGCGACCAGCACGGCGAGCAGGACGTAAACGGCGGTGGTCGGCATGCCCATGCCGAGGACCATGCTCACGCCCGCGGTCAAGAGCAGGAGCAAAAAGGTACTCTCCTGGCCCAGGCCCAGCAGGGTCAGGGTCAGCGTGAACCCGAGCCCCGTGAGCTGCAGGATCCCGATGACCACGCCGGCCAGGCCGGTGATCGCGGCGATCTCCAGCATGCCGCGGCCCGCGTTCGTCAGGATCTTCAGGATCTCCCGCGGCCCCAGCCGCACGCCCGGCGTGAGCCAGCCGACGACCAGAGCCGCGCCCGCCGCCAGCAGGCCCGACTCCTCCGGCCGGCGGTTCAGGAAAAACATGCAGAGTATCAGCACGCCCAGCGGAATCACGAAGCTTCCGGAGCGCTTCAGGACCGGCAGCAGGCTCGGGAGCTCGGCGGGCGGCAGGCCGCGAATGCCGTTGCGCGCCGCGAGGAGATCGACCTCGATGAAGAGCGCCGCGTAGTACAGCAGCGCGGGCACGAGCGCCGCCAGAGCGACCTGCGCGTAGGGAACCTGCAGATATTCCGCGATGAGGAACGCCGCGGCTCCCATGACCGGCGGCATGATCTGCCCGCCGGTGGAAGCCACCGCCTCCACCGCGGCGGCCACCGGCGGTGGATAGCCCGCCTTTTTCATCATCGGAATCGTGAACGCGCCGTCGACCACGACATTGGCCACGGCGCTGCCGCTGATGTTGCCGAACAGGCTGGAGGAGACGATCGCGATCTTGGCCGGCCCGCCGCGGAAGCGCCCCATGAGCGCGAGCGAGAAGTCGCTGAGAAACTCGGCTCCCCCGACGGCGTAGAGCACCTCGCCGAAGAGGACGAAGACCACGATGATGCTCGAGCCGACCTGCAACGCCTGGCCGAAGATCCCGTTGGCGTCGAGATAGAGGTACGTGGCGAGCCGCGCGACGGCCCAGCCCCTGCCGTAGAAGTCGCCGGGAAAAAGATGGGCGAAGAGCGCGTAAAGAACGAAGCAGGCGGCGATGGTCACGAGCGGCAGGCCGACGAGCCTGCGGCACGCTTCCGCCAGCAGCAGGACTGTGGCGCAGCCGAGCACGACCCGCTCCGGCGAGATCTCGCCGAGCGAATTCACGATCTCGGGGTAGTAGAGGAAGATGTAGAGCCCGGTCGCGCCGCCGCCGAGAGCCGCGGCGGCGTCGAGCCGGGGAAGCCGCCGCGCGTGCGCGGAGCGGGCGGGAACGAGCAGGTAGGTTGCCGAGAGACACAGGGCGAGAAAAAGCCCCATGTACTGCTCGTTGAACACGAGCCAGCCCAGGCGCTGGGGCACGCTGAGAAGAAAAACGATCCCGGCGACGGGGATTGCGGTCAGCAGGCAGCGGATCGCGCCGTCGGCGGGGCCGCCGAGAGATCGAGCGCGAGCGGTTTCCTCGATTTCCATCGAGTCTGCCGGACGTCGCCGCGCGGGCCTGACGCGCGCGGGCCCCGGTTCTGCAACTCTACCGGCAGATTTCTTTCATGCGCGCCTCATGCCTGGCGGTCCAGGCCCCGACTTCCTTGTAGAAGCTGATCGCGCCGGGATGGTAGGGAACGGTAAAATTCGTGATCGCCTGCGTCTCCTTGGTCCAGCGCTTGAAAAGCGGATGGATCGATTGCAGCTCCGGCAGGTTTTCCCACCACGCCTTCACCAGCGTATAAACGGTTTTTTCGCTGACCTTGCTCGAGCCGGCGAGCTGCAGCGGGTACCCGATCACGTAGGTCTCTCCCCGAATGCCCGTGGCCGGCGCCGACTTGACGATCGAAGCGCCGTAGCGATCCATGATCTTTCTGGCCGCGTCGTCGTTGGGAATGCTCAGGAAGCGGATCGGCTCCATGGCGTTGACCTCTTCGATGATGCCGATCCCCACGCCCGTGAACGACGCGTCGACCTTTCCTTCCGGGACCGCGCGGATCCCGTCATTGAGGTTGGAGACCCGAACCGGCACCACGTCCGAGGGCTTCAGCCCCGCGGCCTCCAGCGCGGCGTTCTGCCAGGTCTGATTGATCGCGTGCCCGCCGTAATCCCAAGCCAGCCGCTTGCCCTTGAGGTCGGCGACCTGCTTGATGTCGGATTTGTCGCGCACGATCAGCCCCACGGTGAACGGAAAGACGCCGCCCGAGATGATCCTCACGCCTGGGTGGGGCTTCTTGTAGTTGCCGGTTCCGGTCGCGGCCATGTAGGAGTCGAGAATGTTGATGATTCCCATCTCGATCTCGCCGCTCTCCAGCAACGGAATCCACGCGTTCGGCCCGTTGTAAGGCTGTACCTTGGCGCCGATAGGGGTCTTCTTGCTCGCGACGGCTGCGAGACCCGAGGCGATTGCGTGCGCGCCGGTTCCCGCAGGATTGGTCCCGATCGCGACCGTCCGCGGGAGACCGGTCTCCTTGTTGGTAACCGGCCCGCAATCCAGCCTGGCTGCTGACGCCGGCGGCGCTGAAAGCAAAAGCGCGAGCAGAACCGGAACCGGAAAGTGTACGGGGATCCGCATCGGCTTCCCTCCGCGTCATCGAGTCGATAAGAAGGCGGGCGGATGTCCGGCCGCCGGGCGGGGCACGGCCGTATATCCCTCTTTCTCGGCGGCGATGTCAAGGCCCGCCCGCCGCGGCCGTTTGCTCACGCGGGGCGCTTCGGGGGTTTGGCAAGCCACATGCACAGGGCCGAGAGCGCGCCCACGCCGCCGAAGATCGAGAATCCGGCGGCGTAGCTCCGGGTCAGGTCGTGGGAAAGGCCGGCGATCACCGGGCCCATGAAAGTTCCGAGCGTGGTGATCGAGCGGCTCATCCCGTGAATGGTCGCAAAGGAACGCGTGCCGAAATAGTCGGCTCGAATCGGCTCCTGCAGGGAGGCCAGCCCGCCGTAAGCCAGCGAGTAGACCACCATGAAGGTCGTAAAGAGCGTCGGCCCCGATGCCCGCCCCATTACGAGAACCGAAAGGGCGAGCGACAGGAGCAGCGCGATGATGAGCCGCCGCTTGTCCATCAGGTCTCCCAGCCAGGCCACGCCGAGGCGTGCGGGGGCGCCGATCAGCGCCGAAAGACCCAAAAGGCTGCTCGCGGCCGCCGTGCTCCAGCCGCGGTCGACGAGCAGGATGACGAAATGGACCGAGACGCCCTCGGTGACAAGGTGGCGCAGTCCCATGGCGATCGAAAGCAGCCAGAACGATCTCGTCCGCATCGCTTCCCTCAAAGTGAACTCGACCTCGTTCGAGGAGCGCGGGTACGTCTTTCCGCCGTCGTCGGCCTCGCCGCGCAGGGCGCCGGCGGGCGACCGGTACTGAAGGTAGATCCGGCTGATCACGACCGCGAGCGGCAGGCTCACGGCCAAGAGCGCCAGCCCCGACAGGATCGCCGCCGCCCTCCAGCCCCAAAGCCCGATCATCCAGCCGACCACCGGCACGAGCGCGCCGGAGAGCCCCGGGCCCATGCGGTAGATGCCGAAGGCGAGACTGCGCCGCTCGCGAAAAACCTGGGCGATGGCGACGCTCACCGGCATGTTGTTGCCGAGGCTCGACCCCAGCACGATGCCCAGCACGATCGCCGCATAGAGCATCGGAAGGGAATTAACGATGCTGAGGCAGAAAAAGCCCAGGGCGCCGAGGCCGATGCCCACGTACATCATCCTCGGCGGGCCGAAGCGATCGGTGGCGTATCCTTCGAGGGGCCCGAGCAGCCCGGACTCGATCCGCGCCAGGGAAAAGGCTCCCGAGATCGCGGTCCGGCTCCAGCCGAACTCGCGCTCAAGGGAGGGAAAATAGGCGCTGAGGCCGAAATAGCTGAGGCCGGTATAGACCGCGTGCGCCGCGCAGCCGGCGATCACCATCCACCACTTCGGATCCATGCGGCTCATCTCCGGGCTCGAGGAGCGCAGGCGCCCCTCGCGGACAAACCAGAAGAGCGAGCTTTGGGTTGGCGGGGCGCCCCGCACCATCGGGGCGCCTTTCGCCGGAAAACCTGCTGAGGGGCTCCTGGCAGGAAGACATCCATCGGAAGCCGGGCCGAGACCTGGAGAGCGCGGGCCCGGGACGTAAAAGCCCCGCTGCGGCCCGAGCGGCGGGATACCCCCTCCCGGGGCGGAGGCGGGCCGCGACGCAGCGGTTCGTGGACTGCAATCCGAAGGCCTCGGCCGCGACCCGCCGGCACGCGATGTCCGCCAACTCAGGAGCTCGCTAGTGCTTCCGCCGGTACCCTGCAACCGCCTCAGGGCTCACCGTGGCGGCTTCCGCCTGGTCGAGCCACATGAGCTTCGCCGGATTGTCCTGCAACATCATCTTCACCTCCGCCGGCTTGATGCCGAAGCCGAGGAGCGCGCGAATGAAGACGCGCATGCCGTCGATCGCGTCCATGTGGAGCACCTGGCCGAAGTCGCTGCCGATGATGCAGCGGTCCGGTCCGATCTCCTTGATCGTCCGGATAGTTTCCATCGGATCGGCGACCGGCTGGTACAGGCTGGGAATCATCGGCTGGCAGTAGGTCCCGACGTAAACGCCGAGATCGCGAAGCTGCTTCATCTCGTCGAGCAGGAGCTTGTTGAGCTCGAGCAGCGGATGGTCGAGGGTCGCGCGCACGCCGATCTCCTTGGCCAGCCGCGCCAGCGGCAGCAGCTCCTGGAAATCGGTGTGGCCGAAGCCGATGCCCACCTTTTTTTCAGCCGCCATCTCCATGATCTGCCTCACCTCCGGCAGCACCTTCCCGTCCTCGTCGCACAATCGCACGCCCTCGTGCTCCGGATGGCCGGCGCCGCGCCAGAAGCCGTAGGAGGTGAAGGTCGGGAACCAGATCATCTTGAAGTTCGGGTACTGCAGGCCCACGCGGACGTAGTCCGGCCGCATGCCGAAGCACATGCCCGCCCCACCGTAAACCTCGACGCGATGCGTCAGCTCCCCGCGTGCGACCAGCTCGTCGATGTGCCGTTGCACGAGGTACGCCGCCGGAGCGCTGAGATTCCAGTGGTCCTTGAAGGCGATCGCCCGCATGCCGCACCGCGACGCCTCGACCGCGATCTGGATCATGTCCTGCGAGCGATGGACGAAATCGGGATACGCGTGGATGTGGCAGTCGATGGCGCCCTTGAGCAGCTCGTCCTCGATCCCGGGATGGATCTTGAGCATCTCCGGGTTGTCCTTGAGCATCTGGTAGAAATAGTCCTTGGCGTTGAGCTGGCGCACCCGGGCCACGCTCAAGGTCCGTCCGACCATGAGCTGCTCGGCCGCCTGGGCATCTGCAGCGAAGTCACACATGGAACCCTTCTCCCTTCCTCTGTTTGTTGATGCGTTCGATGATGGCTCGGTGGTTCAAGGAGCTCGCTCGTCGGCAGACCTCGCCCGAGAGAAGGACGACACCTGGCGAGCGCGGGCCCGGGACGCAAAGCTCGTTGCGTCCCGGGCGGTCCGACGATCCAACCCGCGGGCAGCATGGCGCCCGGCGAGGCACCGGCCCTTGGACCGCGGTCGAAAGGTCTCGTCCCGGGCTCCCCTGATACGATGTCTACATGCTCGCAAACTCGCTGATGGTCAGCTCAAAAGTCCAGGATAAAAACCGGGAACCGGAAACCAGGGACTCGAAACCTATGAGCGTTGCCAGGCTTCCAGGAACCGCCTGGCGTCCTCGACAACTGGCTCGGTCACGGGTACGTACGGAATCACCATCCGGGTCACCCCGGCTTCTTCGAACTCTTTCATCCTTTCCTTGATTTCTCGGACGTCGCTGGCCGGAACCACCGGCAGCTTGTCCATGTATTCGTCCGTCAGGGCGCCCATGGCGGCCTTGAATCCGCCCTTCTGAAACGCTTCATGAATCGCGTCGACTTCCTTCTCGAATCCCATTCCGCGGAGCATGTCGCTGTAATGATCGGCGATGTTGTAAAAAGTCAGCACCTGCCGCAGCTTGGCCCGGGCGAGGGTCTTATCGGGATGGAGCGAGACGCGGCTCTTGGCGATGATCTCGATCTTGCTCGGGTCCCGGCCCGCAGCGACGGCGCCTTCGCGCACGCGCGCCGCGATTTCCTTGACCTTCGCCGGAGTCGCCATGTTGATGAAGACGCCGTCGGAAATTTTCCCGACCAGCTTCGTCATCTGAGGGCCCAGGCCCGCGAGATAGATCGGCGGATGGGGATATTGCGGCTTCCAGGAGAGCTGGAACCTCGTGCCGGTTCGATAGATCTCGCCCTCGTACTCGACCCGCTCGCCGGCGGCGACCCTCCGGACGATGTCGATGTATTCCCGCGCCCGTTTCAGCGGCCGGTCGAACACGCCCCCGTGCCAGGCGGCGATGCTCTTGTTCGCCACCCCGAGCCCCAAAAGCAGCCTGCCTCCGGAAAGGTCCTGCAGCGTCGCGGCCTGGATGCCGAGCGTCACTGGGCTCCTGCCATAGATATGGTAGATCGCCGTGCCCAGTTTGATCCTTTTGGTTCTGGTGGCGACGCCTGACAGCAGAACCATCGGATCGGTGCTGTTGGATTCGCCTTTCCAGAACGCCCCGAATCCCGCCTGCTCGGCCAGCTCGATCAGCTCGACCACGCCAGCCGCCGGATAATGGGCGGCCGAGTTGATTTCGATGTCGTAGATCATATCGACTCCTGTCCCGTGTCGTGTCCGGGCGGCTTCCGCCCCGGCGCGGATCCACCCCGGGAAGCGGTGCCGCCGAAAATTCCGCTCGAGCCGTCAACCGTGAAACGTCTTGACGACGCCTTGCGCGATCCACTCGTCGACGACCTCACGACCGTACCCCATTTCGGTCAGAATCGCTACGGTGTGCTCACCGACGAGCGGCGGCGCGCCGGAGGTTTTTGCCGGAGCTCCCTGGAAAGCAACCGGCCCGCGGACAAAGCCGAGCTTCCCGGATTTCGGGTGCTCCACTTCCTCGGTGAGGTCAAGGTGTCGGACCTGAGGGTCGGCAAGCGCTTCGGCGACGTTGTAAAGGGGAGCGGCGGGAACGTCGCGGGCGGCAAAACGCTCGAGCCATTCCTGCCGCGTTCGCCTTGCAAAAACGGAGGCGAGCTCGGCCTCGAGCTCTTCGAAGTGCTCGCGCCGGGCGTCTCGCGAGGCAAACCGGGGATCGGATGCGAGATCCTCGCGCTCGAGAGCCTGCAAGAAAGACAACCAGAATTTTTCCGGCACCGAGCAGTGGACGACGACCGGCAACCGGTCGCGGCAGACGAAAGCGAACGCGTGCGCGTTCTTCACCCGCGCCTTGCGGTCGGGAACGACTCCGGTCCGGAGAAACCCGGCCGCCGTTTCTCCGATGAACGAAAGCGTCGCCCGCAGGAGCGAGGTCTCGACCCGCAGGCCGGAGCCGGTCCGGCCGCGCGCCGCGAGCGCGCCGAGAACGCCGTACCCGGCGGAGAGTCCGGTCACGTAATCCGAAATCGCCATTCCCATGATCTTCGGCCGATCCACGTCGTTCAGCAAGCTGAGAAGGCCGCTGGCGGCCTGCCCGAGAGTGTCGAACCCGGGCTTGTCGGCGTACGGTCCGGTCTGGCCGAAGGCGGAAATCGAGCAGTAAACCAGACGCGGATTCAACGCGCTGAGCTTTTCGTATCCGAGGCCCAGCCGCTCGGCCGTTCCCGGGCGGAAGTTCTCGATGAAAACATCCGCCGTTTTGATCAACTCGATACAGATCTCCCTGCCCGCGGTCGATTTCAGGTCGACCGCGAGGCTTTCCTTGTTCCGGTTGAGATGCGCGAAGTTGAAGCTGAAGCAGGGATCGGGCGCAAAGTAACGATAAGGGTCGCCGTCGGGGGGCGATTCCAGCTTGATCACGCGCGCGCCCAGGTCCGCCAGCAGCGTCCCGGCATACGGGCCGGTGACGAAAGTCGCGCACTCGATCACCGTGACGTCGTTGAGGAGCTGAAAGGGCATCGACGGGGTTGGCGGAGACCCGCTTACCGCGGCGCCACGAGGATCTCGTCGCGCGGGAAGCAATCCATGATCTCCGCGCCGTTCTTCGTGACCACCAGCATGTTCTCGAGGCGCACGCCACCCACCCGGGTCTCGCCCTCACGGCACTCCACGGCCAGCGTCATCCCCTCCTCGAAGACCTGCGGGTGATCGAACGACCAGAGCCGGTTGATGATCGGCATGTCATAGCCCGTGCTCGTCCCCAGGCCGATCCCGTGGCCGATCTCGCTCGCCAGCAGCTCGACCTCGCTCTTGTACCCCCAGCGCTCCGCCGGGGGAAAATGCTTCGCCGCGTCCGCGGTCGTCTTGCCGGGCTTGATTTCGTCGATCACCGCGTCGACGCGGTCGCGGACCGCCTTGTACCAATCCTTCTCTTTCGCGGTCGGCTCGCGCCCGACGATGAACGTCCGGTACGTGCAGCTCCCGTAGCCCATGTAGGTCGCGCCGCAGTAGGAGCCGTAAACCAGATCGCCGACCTGAATGATCCGGCTGGTCGCGTGACAGCCGCGATCGAAGGTCATCGGGCCGGTGCGCCACCCGCCGGGCACGGCCGATTCGAGCCCGTATTCGTAGCCGGCCGCCGAGGCGAGCGCCATCAGGTCAGTGTCCTTCATCCCGGGTTTCAGGCTCTCCCAGACGCGAAACCACACGCCGTCGACCATCGCAGCGCAGGTCTTGAGACAGCTGATCTCGTCCTGATTCTTGATCATGCGAGCCTCGAGCATGAGGCTGCGGGAGTCGACGATGTTCTTGATGCCCGCCTGGATCAACGCCTCGCGTGCGGTTCCGTCGAAGCCGCCCAGGCCGAGCTTTTCTCCGAGAAGGCCGCGCTTTTCGAGCTCCGCCTTGATCTCGCCGGCGAAGGCCCTGGCTTCGGCGGCGGAGGCTTCCGGGCCGGGCGAACCCGTGAGCCAGGAGCGCGCCGGGCGCCACTCGCGGATCCATGGGCACTGATCGGGCATCTGATGGTAGTAGCCGTCGTGCTCGTACATGACGGGATCGTGCTCGGCGAAGAACAGGACGTAGCGGCACATCGGATAGGCGAAGCCCTTCAGCGCCGTCAGGTAACGGATGTTCTGATGGTTGGCTTCCAGAATCGCCGCGATGCCGTACCTGCGCATGAGCATCCGTGCACGCTCCACCCGCTGGCGCCGCATGCGGTCCGGATTGAGGCGCTCCTGCCAGTCAGCCGTCTCGGGGCCGAAGGTCAGTTTGGACGCCAGTTTGACCATGACGAACCTCCTGGAACTGGTTCGGTGTGCGAGCCCTCGTCCGCCAAGGCTCCTCCTCGGCGGACGAGTCTATTATTATGGAAAGGCGCGGGCTTGCAACCGATTGCCCGCGTTTCCTCCGGGCGCAAAGAGCCCCGGCCCCTGCAAACGCCCCGAGCCGAAGCCGCGAGCGCGGGCGCCTTCCTCAAGAGCGAAGCCCGGCCCCCGGGCCGCGCGAGCGGGCGAAAACGACCGCAGCGAGCCCGAACGCCAGGAGCGGAAAGAGCGCGATCGAGCCGACTGCGGCGGGCAGGCCGCGGGCGTCGGCGACCAGCCCCGCTGCGAGCGGAGCGAGAAAAGACAAAGCGGCGTTGGCGGTGAAGATGAAAGCCACGATCGTTCCCGAGACGCTCTGGGGCGCCGCGTCCATTGCCGCCGTGATCAGCACCGGCCTGAGCGCCCAGAGCACCAGCCCGATAGCGCCGAAAGCCGCCGCGAGAGGCCAGCCGGTTTCGAGGAAGGGGACCGCGGCGATCGCGAACACGCTCGCCAGAGAGAACAGCATGATCAGGAAATTCCTGCCGAACCTGTCGGAAATCCAGCCCGCGAACGTCGGGGCGGTCCCGGCGAAGAAAAACAGCACGGACATGTAAAAGCCCGTGGCGCCGGCGCCGAGCTTGAGATGCAGGCTCAGATAAAGGGGCAGGAACGCGCTCAACGCGACCTGGCCCATGGCGCGCAGCGTGGAAACCGCGACGAGGCCCAGGACGGTCCTGTTCTTGAGGACCTCGTTCCACAGCACTCTCCGGTACTCGCGCGTGCCTTCGGCTGGCGCGGCCGCCTCCGCGCCGAGCAGGGCGTAAGCGACGCCCACGACCAGGCCGGGAACGGCCCATACCTGCAGCGCGGAGCGCCAGTCCAGAAACGTGAGAAGGAACCCGATGGCGAGCGGGCCGATGACTTCTCCGAGGTTGCCGCTGCTGTCGTGGACCCCGACGGCAAACGTCCGCCTTTCACGATAGCGCGAGGACAGGATCGCAAGTGACGGCGGATGGAACCCTCCCCCTCCGAGCCCGCTCATCGCCATGAAGACCGCCAGGGCCGCAAAGCTCGCTGAAAGGCTCAAGCCCAGGCTCGCCATGCCGAGCAAAACGAGACAGAGGCCGACGAGCCAGTGCCGCCCGCGCCCGCGGTCGGCGAGAAAACCGCAGGGCATGCTGCCCGCCGCGGCCATCAGGCTCCGCGCCGAGACCAGCGCTCCGGCCTGCGCCATGCTCAGGCCGAGCGATGCCGCGATCAAAGGGAGCACCACCGCAACCACCGCACCGAACAGGTGCTCGGTGGTGTGGGCGATCGAGTTGGCGGCCAGTCGCCCCCACGCGGCGAATGGCCGGGCCATGGCGTACGTCGTTTCCACCCTGGACATTTCTCTCCTTCCGGCCGCGGCGCACGAACGGCGATGCTAGCCTATCTCGACGATCTTCTTTCGCGCCGAGCGGCCGGCGACGATGCGCACCGCCGATTTGCGAACCGAAAAATAATCTGCCAGAAGCTCCAGCACCGCCTGGTTGGCTCTTCCCTCGGCGGGCGGAGCGTTGACCGACACCCGGTACTCGCCGGGCGCAAGCTCGATCACGCCCTCCTTCTTCGCCGCCGGTTTGACGATCACCCGGATGCGAATCGACATCGTTCGGCCGCCCCTCGGCGGGTCAAAAGATTCAAGGAAAAGTCGCTCCGCTCCGGTTCAAACCGTTCACACCGTTCAACCGCTTCGCTCCGTTCAAGCCGTGCGCCGCTCCGCAGCCGCAAACTGCTCACGGCTTACTGCAACGGGGGGCAGGCCGGAAACCGAAGACCGGAAAGACAAGAACCGGAACCCGGAAATCATCCATCGGCAAGCCTTCCGAAATCGGTTCTCCAAAGCTCCCGCAGGCGCGCGAGCTGCTCCGCGGAAAGGCCGGCGGCGCCGGAGCACGCGACCGCCTGGTCGATGTGGCCGGTATTGGAAAACCCGACGAGCACGCTCGACACCTCCGGCTTCATCAAAGCAAAGCGAATCGCCGCCCCCGCGAGGCTCCCGGGGTCGACCCCGAGCGCCTCGCGCACCTTCTCGGCGCGCTCGCAATCGAGCCGGTAGTCCGAGCCCGGGGAGAGCGGCTCCGGGCTGCTTCCGCCGCCCGCGCTCGGGTCCGATGTCAGCGCCCCCGCCGCGAGCACCCGGATGACGAAAGCCCCCATTCCCTTCGCCGCCGCGCGATCGATGATCCCGCGGTAATCGAGAGCGCTGAAACCCTCAGGCACCGGCTGCCCCGCGCTCGGATTGAGCAGGTTGTAGTACGCCTGGAACGCGTGGAACTCGCCGCTGTCGACCAGCTCGCACAGGGCGCCCGGATCGCCGAGGCCGCTGAAGCCGAAGTAACGGACCTTGCCCTTGTCCCGGGCCGCCTTGAAGGCTTCGATCACCCCGTTCGGACCCAGCACGTCGGCCGGCGTGAGGCTGAAACGTCCGGCTGTGCCTCCCTTCGATGTCACCCGGGTGTGGAGCTGGATCACGTCGATACGGTCCCGCCCGAGCCGTTCGAGCGCTCCGTCCACGGCCTGCGCCGTGGCGGCCTTGACATCGCCCAGAGCTTCCGGCCCGAGGCGAATCTTGGTCGAAACGACCGCCGGGGCCCCGAGCTCCCGTAAAATGCGGCCCAGGTTCCCCTCGGACTTGCCCAGACCGTAGGCAAACGCGGTGTCGAAATAGTTGATGCCGCAGTCCAGGGCATGGCGGACCGCCCGCATCTGCTCGTCGTAGGAGGCTTTGACCATCAGCACCGCGTTGTTGCCGCAGCCGAACCCGATTTCGGAGATTCTCAGATCGGTTTTTCCGACGCTTCGATACCGCATGCCTCTCCCCGTCAGAGCTTCGCCAGCACGGACAGCACGGCCTCCGTATCCGACAGATCCGGAAGGCAGGCATCGGGACCGTAACCGCGGAGCTCTTCGACCGGATATCGTCCCGTTCCGACCAGGAGGCAGCGCATCGCGTTTTTTCTCGCGCAATCGAGGTCCTTCGGCGTATCGCCGACGATGATGCAACGCTCGGCGGGGATGCTCCGGCCCGCGAGCCTCTCGTAGCGTCGCCTGGCAATCGGCGGCAGCTCTTCGCGGTAACGGGAGTCGCTCGCATACGCGCCGCAGGCGATGTAGGAACGCAACCCCGCCGCTTCGAGCTTGATCGCGGCTGGTGCCTCGAGGTTTCCCGTAACCACTCCCAGTCCCACGGCCGGCTCGGCGGCGAGCGCCGCCAGCAGCTCCCGCGCTCCAGGGAGCGCGCGAACGGAGACCGCGCCGCGGCTGAGTGCTTCGGCGTAGCTTGCGGCCAGCTCCCGGGCAAAGCTTGCCCATTTTTCCGGGGTCGTCTCCACCTCGAGCCCCGCCTTCCGGAAAATCTCGAGCACGATCAGAGGATCGGTGTTGCCGTCGGGAACCACCGAGCGGATGTCGGCGGCGACCCCGAAGACCCGCGAGACTGCCTCGTTGAACGGCATAAAGCCGTTGCGCGTGCGCGTGAGCGTGCCGTCGATGTCGAACAGAACCAGGCGATCCGTCAAAACAGCGAAAGTTTCTCACAAACTCGCCGGCAATGCCAGCCGCGGCAATAACGTTCTTCGGTTCCGGCTTTCCGGTTTACGCGCCGGCGAGCAGTAAGCAGTGCCCCGTGAGCAGTTGGCCGCGGGGAGCGGCGCACTGCTTGAACGGAGCGAAGCGGTTGAACGGCTTGAACGGTTTGAACCGGAGCGAAGCGACCAGCCGGAGCGAAGCGACTAAAAAAGCCTTTCCAGTCGAAGGCCGACGAGGCGAATCGCTTTCCCGCGCGGATTCTCGCGCGCGTCGAAGAACGGCAACAGAAGCTTGAGCGCTTCGCGCTTGACCCGACCCGTCGCCTCCTCGTCGTCGACCGCCGAAAACCCCTCTTTCACGCTGCGCGAGCGGTTCCTGGTCTCGAAGTCGGAGAAGCGCACCGTCAGCGTGAGGGTTCGAAAGCCGGAAAAGCCCCGCGCGCGCAAGCGGGAGACGACGCGTTGCGCCATCCCGTCGAGCCGCTCCGCCACGAAAGCGATGCTCCGCGTGTCCCGCTCGAAGGTCTCCTGCTCGCCGATGGACTTGGGCGTCCACTCGTTCGAAACCGCCGAGTCGTCGATGCCGCGGGCTTTCTCGAACAACTTGCGCCCCCATTTGCCGAACCAGTCCGACAGCGTCGCTTCGGGGATCTGCCGGAGGTCGTTGACGGTGTTGATTTTCCTCTGGCGGAGGAACGCTTCGCTTTTCGGGCCGATGCCGGGAATCGCCCGCACGGGAAGCGGGTCGAGAAACGCCTGGACCTCTTCCGGCCGGACCACCGTGAGGCCGTCCGGCTTCTGGTGGCCGGAGGCGATCTTCGCGACGAGCTTGTTCGGCCCGATCCCGACGGAGCAGCCGAGGCCTTCCTTCTCCCGGATCTCGGCTTTGAGCGCTTTCATGCGCTCGGCGGCGGCCTCGAAGCTCCCCAGCGACGAAAGATCGAGATACGCCTCGTCGATGCTCGCCTCCTCGAACGAATCGGCGGCGCGCGCGAGGATCTCCATGATGCGGGTCGAAACCTCCGCGTAAAGGGGGAAGTTCGGCCGCACGAAAACGGCGGCGGGCTCACCGCGCCGGCGCGCCGCCTCGGCGAGCCGCCAGGCCCGCGAGATCGGCAGGGCCGAATGGATGCCGTAGCGCCGGGCGGCGTAATTGGCGGTCGTCACCACGCCTCTGCCCCGTCCTCCCTTGGGGTCGGCGCCGACGACGACCGGAAGACCCCGCAACGCCGGATTGTAGCGCTCCTCCACCGCGGCGTAGAAGGCGTCCATGTCGACGTGCACGATGATGCGCATGGTTGGCGGAGGCGCCCGCCGCTCTTTTCTTACCACAACTCCTTGCGCTGTTTCCCGCCGGCCGTTGACAAGGGAACCGGGGTGCGGTAGATGTTTTCTGTACGTTTTGCGCGACTGGCGTCAACGTGGAATTAACCACGGGGGAGTGCAAGGCATAAGACGGCCGAACGCCTGGGTCTCTTAGCCCAAGAGGTTCAGGCTTTTTTTATTGCTCGCGGTACTCAGGCGGCCGCCCGCGGAAAGTTGATGCCGTTGATTCGTGCGACGTACCCGCTGAAGCATTCCTTCGCTCGCCCCAGGGGCCGCGGGTCGCCCCATGCCGCGGCCGGCCGCGCTCCGCTCGAACGGGAGACGAATTCATGATCAAACACTACCTGCTCTCGCCCGGTCCGACTCCGATCCCCAACGAGGTCGCGCTGGCGATGTCGGAAACGATGATCCATCATCGCACGCCCCGGTTCAACGAGGTGTTCGAAGAAGCGCGGCAGGGGTTGAAGACCCTCTTCGGCACGCGTAACGACGTTCTCATGCTCGCCTCCTCCGGTACCGGAGCGATGGAAGCGGCGGTCGCCAACTTGTTTTCCCCGGGCGAGAAGGTGCTGGTCGTCAACGGCGGCAAGTTCGGCGAGCGCTGGCTGCAGATCTCGCGCGCCTTCGGCCTCGCCCCGGTGGAGGTGAAGGTCGAGTGGGGCAAGGCGGTCGAGGTGGGCGCGGTGGAGGAACAGTTGAAGACCCACCCGGACCTCAAGGGCGTCCTCATCCAGGCGAGCGAAACCTCCACGACGGTGCTGCACCCGGTGCGCGAGATCGCGAAGCTCACGCGCAACGGCCCGCTGCTGATCGTCGACGGCGTGACCGCCGTCGGGGTGCTCCCGGTGCCGATGGACGCGTGGGGCATCGATGCCCTCGTCACGGGGTCGCAGAAGGCCCTGATGCTCCCTCCGGGCCTCGCGTTCGTGGCGCTGAGCGACCGTGCATGGAAGCGGACCGAGAGCGCGACCCTGCCGCGGTTTTACTTCGACCTCAGGCTTGAGCGGAAAAACCAGGCGAAGGGCTCGGGCGCGTTCACGCCGGCGGTTTCCCTGATCTTCGGCCTGAAGGCCTCGCTCAAGATGATGGAGCGGGAAGGCTTCGATCGCGTCTACGCGCGCCACGAGCGCATGGCGCGCGCCACCCGCGCCGCCGCCGTCGCCCTTGGGCTCACGCTGCTCGCCCCGGAGCATCCCAGCCCGGCCGCCACCGGCGTCTTCCTGCCGCCGGCCGTCGACGCCGACCGGGTGCTCGACTACCTCCGCGACCGGATGAACGTCACCTTCGCCGAGGGCCAGGACAAGCTGAAGGGCAAGGTGATCCGCATCGCGCACGTGGGCTACATGGGCGCGTTCGACGTCATTACCGCGATCGCCGCGCTCGAGATGGCGCTGCGCAGGTTCGGGGTCGAGCTGCCGTTCGGCCGCGGCGTGGCGGCCGCCGAGGAAATCCTGATGGAGGCTCTCGCATAGAATGAAGATTCTCGTGACCGACTCGCTCGCGCCGGAAGGGCTCGAGGTGTTCCGCCGCGCCGGCGGCTTCGAGGTGGACGTTCGTCTCGGGCTCAAGCCGGACGAGCTCAAGAAAATTTGCGCCGACTACGACGGCTGGGTCATCCGCAGCGGCACCCGAATCACCGCCGAGCTGATCGAGGCGGCGAAGAAGCTCAAGGTGATCGGCCGCGCCGGGGTGGGCTTCGAGAACATCGACGCCGAGGCCGCCACCAAGCGCGGCATCGTGGTGATGAACACCCCCGGCGGGAACAACGTGACGACCGGCGAGCACACCATCGCGCTGATGATGGCCCTGGCGCGCCATATCCCTCAGGCCGTCGCGTCGCTCAAGCGCGGCGAGTGGGACCGCAACCGCTTCGTGGGCGTGGAGCTGTGCAACAAGACGCTCGGCGTGATCGGGCTCGGCAACGTGGGCCGCATCGTCGCCGAGCGGGCCGTCGGCCTGCGCATGAAGGTCATCGGTTACGACCCGTTCATCCCGCCCGAGAACATCGCCCGGATGGGCGTGGAGCCCGTCGCGCTCGAGGAACTCTTCGCGAAATCCGACTTCGTCACCGTGCACGTGCCGTTGACGTCCGAGACCCAGGGGCTGATCAACCGCGACGCCATCGCCCGGATGAAGACCGGGGTGCGCATCATCAATTGCGCCCGCGGCGGCATCGTCGACGAGAAGGATCTGGCGGACGCCATCCGGAGCGGCAAGGTGGCCGGCGCCGCGCTCGACGTCTACGTGGAGGAGCCGCCGCCGCCCGATCACCCGCTGATCCGGATGGAGCAGGTCATCACGACTCCGCACCTCGGCGCGTCCACGGACGAGGCCCAGCTGAACGTCGCGGTCGCCGTCGCCGAGCAGATGGTCGACTTCCTGTCCAAGGGGGTGGTGCGCTACGCCGTGAATGTGCCGTCGGTGAGCCCCGAGCTGCTCGAGATTCTGCGCCCCTACCTGACGCTCGCGGAAAAGCTCGGCAGCCTGCAGGTGCAGATGGCTGGAACGCTTCCCACGCAGGTTCACGTCGAGTATCGCGGCGACGTCACCCAGTACAACCTGGCGCCGCTGACCGTCGCCGTGCTCAAGGGGCTTCTCACCCCGATCATGGAGTCGGGCGTGAACTACGTCAATGCTCCGGTGATCGCCCGCGAGCGCGGGGTGCAGGTCGTGGAATCGCGCGGCGAGCAGGCGGGCGACTTCACGAGCTCGATCACCGTCAGGACCAGGGCGCGCGGCAAGGAGCTGGAGGTCGAAGGGGCGATCTTCGGCAACCGGTACCCGCGGATCGTCCGCGTCGACAGCTTTTATCTCGAGGCGGTCCCCGAGGGTTACATCCTGATCCTGCGCAACCGGGACGTCCCGGGAGTGGTCGGGGCGGTCGGAACCATCCTCGGCAGGAACGGCATCAACATCGCGGGGATGGAGCTGGGACGCACGGAAAAAGGGGGCAACGCCATCTCGTTCACCCACGTCGACGAGCCCGTTCCGAAGAAGGCGCTGGAGGAGCTGCGCGCTCTGCCGCAGATCGTCTCGGCAGAGCTGGTGAAGCTGTAAGAACGGCGGTCTCCGAATCGAGCGAGCCATGGCCAACGTAGCGGTCATCGGGGCCCAGTGGGGCGACGAGGGAAAGGGCAAGATCGTCGACCTCTTCGCCGAGCACGCCGACATCGTCGTCCGCTTCCAGGGGGGCAACAACGCCGGCCACACGCTCGTGGTCGACGGCAAGAAGACCGTCCTGCACCTGATTCCTTCGGGGGCGCTGCACGCGCGCAAGCTCTGCGTCATCGGCAACGGCGTCGTCGTCGACCCCGAGGTGCTGCTCGCGGAAATCGCCGAGCTCAAGCGGGCTGGCCGCCTGCTCGACGACGCCATGCTGCGGGTCAGCGATGCGGCGCACCTCATCATGCCGTACCACAAGGCGATCGATCTTGCGCGCGAGAGGATCCGCGGCCGGGGCAAGATCGGAACCACGGGGCGGGGCATCGGTCCGGCCTATGAGGACAAAGTGGCGCGGATCGGCATCCGCTTTGTCGACCTGCTCGAGGAAGACACGTTTCGCGAGAAGCTCAGGCGCAACATCGAGGAGAAGAATATCTACCTCAAGGCGATCCTGAAGGAGAAAACGCTGGACTTCGACCGGATTCACGACGCCTACGCCGTCTACCGCGACAAGCTCAGGCCCTACGTCACCAACACGAGCATGCTGCTGGAGCGCGAGATTCGCGCCGGAAAGCGGGTGCTCTTCGAGGGCGCGCAGGGCACGCTGCTCGACGTCGACCACGGCACCTACCCCTATGTCACCTCCTCGAACACCGTCACCGGGGGGATCTGCACCGGGGCCGGTGTGGGGCCGCAGCACGTCCAGCAGGTGATCGGGATCTCCAAGGCCTACACGACGCGCGTCGGCGGCGGTCCCTTTCCCACCGAGCTCAGCGGGCCCGAGGGCGAGGCGCTCAAGCGCGAGGGAGTGGAGTACGGCGCCACCACCGGCCGGCCGCGCCGGTGCGGCTGGTTCGACGCGGTCGGCGTGCGCCACGCGGTGCGGTTGAACGGAATGAGCGCGCTCGCGCTCACCAAGCTCGACGTGCTCAGCTCGTTTCCCAGGATCGCGATCTGCACCGCTTACCGCTGCGACGGGGAGCTGCTGGACGACTTTCCCTCGAGCACCAAGATGCTGGAACGCGCCGAGCCGGTCCTCGAGGAATGCGAGGGGTGGAACGAGCCGCTGTCGCACGTGCGGAAGTTTTCCGATCTCCCGCGCAACGCTCAGAAATACGTGAGCCGGCTCGAAGAAGTGGTGGGGGCCGAAGTGATCGTGGTCTCGGTCGGACCGGACCGCGAGCAGACGATCGTGCGTCGCAACCCCTTCGACGGTCCGGACCGCGGCTGACGAACGATCAGCGGAGCTTGAAAATCTCCAGGTACTGCTTCACCGTCGCGTTGAAGTCCTGGTAATCCTCCGGATTCTCGATCACGTACTTGAAGCCGCGGAACAGCCGCGGCGGATCGGGATCGACGTCCCGCCGCACGGGGATCCGCTGGAAGCCCCGCAGCTGCTCCTGGCCTTCCTTCGAGAGAATGTAGTCGTAGAAGAGCCGCGCGGCGTTCGGGTGCGGCGCTTTCGCGCCGATCATCGCCGGGTTCACCTGCGTGACCACCGGCTCGAGCGGCAGCCAGTCGATGGGCGCGCCGCGCGACGTCATGCGCTGGATCGTCTGGTTGTAGGCGATGATCAACGGGTACTCTCCCGCCACCGCGAGCTGCACTCTCTCCGTGTTGCCGCGCTTGAGGACCGGTTCCTGCGCCGCGAGCTTGCGGAAAAACGCGATCGCCTTCTCCGCCCCCCACACGCCCTTGAGCCCCTCGAGCATCCCGTAGGCTTCCGTATCGAGCGAGATCTGCCCACCCTTCCACTTCGGGTTGAGCAGGCCCTCGTAGGTTTTGGGCACGTCTTCGCGCTTCACCAGCTTGGTGTTCCAGCCGAGGACGTAACTGTTCACGTAGTAGGCGGTCCAGAACCCCTCCTTGTCGACCAGCTGGTCGTCGATCGCCTTGCTCTCGGGGCTGTGGTAGGAGGCGAGGAGCTTGCGCTGCATCAGCGGCAGCACCATCTCGCCTCTGCCGACGACGACATCCCAGTCGTGCCGGCCGCCGCGCGACTCGGTGAGGATCTTGTTCAGGAGCGGCCCCCCGCCGGTTCGAAACAACGTGACCTTGATGAAGGGATATTTTTTCTCGAACCGGTCGACGGTCGCCTTGCTCTGGTCCAGCGTCATCGTCGTGTAGTAGACGAGCTGTCCTTCTTTTTTCGCTCCCTCGACGACCTTCGGGTCGGGAGCCTTCTGGGCCCGAGCGGCGGACGGCAACCAGAGAAGCGCGGCGAATAGCGAGGCGACGATTGGAAGCCGGTGCTTGAACATGGGTTTCCTCCTGGCCCTGTAATTCGGTCCTTCCGCCCGCGTAATGTATGCAATGGCGCCGGCGAAATCAACGGCGTCGGGGGAGGCTTCCGGGGCGCCGGCGGTCCTTGCATCACCGCCGGGGGCTGTTATCATGCGTGGATAGAAATCCCCGGGGGCAGGAGGAGTTATGAACGGAGACGCGGCCAGGGAGAAACTCGTCCAGGATCTCAAGACGCTGATCAACGACGCCGAGGAACTGTTGAAGGTCACCGCCACCCAGGCGGGCGAAAAGGTCGCCGCGGCGCGCCAGAAGATCGAGCAAAGCCTGATCGAAGGCAAGAAGTCGCTCGCCGACGCCGAAGCGGTCTTCGTGAAGAAGACCAAGGAGTTCGCCGACATCGCCGACGACTACGTTCGCGAAAACCCCTGGACCGCCGTCGGCGCCGCCGCCGGTCTGGGGCTCGTGCTCGGAATGCTGATCCGGCGCGGCTGAGCCGACTGCATGAGCCAGTCCGAGCCCCCCAGGAGCGCCCCGGATCCGGCGGGCATCGCGCCCTCGTTCAGGGCGGCGGCCGCCGCCGCAGCCGCCGCCCTGCACACGCGGCTGGAGCTGCTGACCACCGAGCTGCAGGAGGAGCGCGAAAGGCTCAGGGTGACCCTGCTGCTCTCGCTCCTCCTGTTTTTCGGACTGAGCCTCGGCGTGATCCTGCTGACGGTCTTTGCGGCCGCTCTTTTCTGGCAGGCGGGTTGGGTCTACGCGCTCGGGGCGCTCGCCGCCCTCTATCTGGCGATCGGCATCGGAGCGGGCTTGCTCCTGCGCCGGAGGTTCCTCGCCGGCCCCCCCCTGCTTTCCGCCACGCTGGCGGAGCTCGCCAAGGACTGCGAGCGGCTGAGGTCATCCGTCCATGAATAGCCGCCTGAAGGAGCTCGCCGCACGCCGCGAGGCGCTCGTGGCCCGGTGCGACCGCGACCGCGCCGCCCTCGCCGCCGCGTGGCGCGAGGCGCGCCGATCGCTTACCTGGAGCGGGGTCCTCGGCGCCGCCGGAAGGTTCCTCGGCACTCACCCGATCTTGCTCGCGGCTCTTTCCGCGCTGTTCGTCGGAAGCTACCGCCGCAAGGTCAGGCGCGCCTCGTCGAGCGTCGTCCAGGCCTGGAAGCTCGCCTATCCGCTGTGGCGCTGGTGGCGCGACCGGCGCCCGCGCCAGCCCGCGAGCCGCGCCTAGGCGGCGGTCATTCCGAGCGCGCCCGCTCGTCCTTGCGCGGATCGGCGGCCCCTGAAACCTTTCCCGAGCGCGCCACGATCGCCTGAACCACTCCCAGAACGTTGCGCTCGCGGAGCCGGTGGCCCCGCCGCTCCAGGGCCTTTTTGGTCTCGGGCGCCACCGCGGCCTCGACCTGCAGATCCTCGGGCACCCACTGGTGATGAATGCGTGGCGCCTCGACCGCCTCCCTTGCCGTCATCCCGAAGTCGATGATGTTGAGCAAGGCCTGCAGCGTGGCGCTGATGATGCGCGGCCCCCCGGCCCCGCCGACGATCACCTCCGGGCGCTCTCCCCGCATGACAATGGTGGGAGACATGCTGCTCAGCGGCCGTTTCCCGGGCGCGAGCGCGTTGGCGCCGTTGCCGACGAGCCCGTAGACGTTGCCCCCGGGATGAATGGCGAAATCGTCGATTTCGTTGTTGAGCACGAAGCCCGCCCGGCCGGCCAGCACCTTGGAGCCGAAGCGAGTGTTGATCGTCAGCGTGCAGGCCACCGCGTTGCCGAGGCGATCGAGGACGTTGAAATGGGTGGTGCCGCCGAGCTCTGCCCTGGCGCGACCCGATCCGTAGTGGGCGGCGGGATGCGTCTTCACCGCCGAGATGCGGCCGCGGATCCATCCGGCGTGCGCCTTCGAGATCAGGGCGGCGACCGGCACCTTGACGAAGTCGGGATCGCCCAGGAACTGGGCCCGGTCGGCGAAAGCGTGCTTCATCGTTTCGGCGAGCAGGTGGAGATACGTGGCGGAGTTGTGGGGGATCGCCCCGAGCCTGTAGCCTTCGAGAACGTTGAGCATCTGCAGGATCGCCACCCCGCCCGAGCTCGGCGGCGGCATGGCGATCACCGTCCGGCCGCGGTATTTGCCGAGCAGCGGCTCGCGCCAGACCGGTTTGTAGCGCTTGAGATCGGCGAGTGACAGCACCCCGCCTTCCTTGCGGACCGCCTCGACGATCGCTTCGGCGATCCAGCCCTCGTAGAAAACCCCGGGCCCGCCCGAAGCGATCGCCTTCAGCGACTCGGCGAGTTCCGGCTGGCGAATGCGTGCTCCCTCCGGCGGTGCCCCGTTGTTGCCGAGGAAAAGCCGCGCGAGATCGGGGAACCGCTTCATGTTCTCCGCCTGGCGCTCGATGGCGTAGCGCAGCGCGGCGTCCAGGGGAAATCCTTCGCTCGCGTAGCGGATGGAGGGTGCCATCAACGCCGCAAGCGGCATCGTTCCGAATCGCTTGAGAGCCTGAGCCAGACCGGCGACCTCCCCCGGCACCGCCACCGCCAGCGCGCCGGTCACGCTGAGCGAGGGAACCGCCTTGCCGCCCCGAACGTAGAGCTCCGGCCGCGCCGCTTCCGGCGCCGTCTCGCGGAAATCGAGCGCGTGCGCCTTGCGGTCGCGCGCGTCGTAGATCACCATGAAACCGCCGCCTCCGATGCCAGACGACGCCGGGTCGACCACGCCGAGCGCGAACGCGGTGGCGACCGCGGCGTCGACCGCGTTGCCGCCGCGGCCGAGCACCTCCATTCCCGCCTTCGTCGCCAGCTCGTGGTCCGATACCACGAGGCCGCCGAAGCCCGAACGCCCGGCGGCCGCGCCGACGGCCGACGACCAGAACAGGACGAGGAGAACGACGACCCGGAAAGCGCGCTCGATGGACATGACGATGTCCGCCCCTGTTTAAATCTTCGACCGTGCTTTTGCAACCGGAAATCTTTGACGCGCCGCGCCGTTGTGTTAACGTTGGCTCTGCACCCGAACAACCGCATGAAAGCCTTTTTGGGTCCCTTCCATCCCGAACTGGAGAATGCCCTGGCGGAGGCGATCCGCAGCCTCAAGGCGGCCGACCCGATGGCGCCGGCCCTCGTTGTTGTCCCCTCGGCGGCTCTTGGCCGGCGCGTGCGCGTGCTGCTCGCGAGCGAGCGCCGGCTCGCCCTGCTGAACGTTCACCTCTGGACCTTCCATCAACTCTACGTGCAACTGCTGCGCGAGCTCCCCCGCTCGGTCGAGCCCGACCCGGCGGACGATCTGATCTTCGAGGAGGCGCTCGGAGCCTGGATCCGGGGCGCGGGAGCGCAAGCGCAGTCGTTCCTGCCGGTCGTCGAGAAGGCCGGCGGCTGCGCCGCCCTGTGGCAGACCCTGCGCGATTTGCGCGACGCGTCGGTCGGCCCCGAGGTCCTGGCGGCCGCCGTCGAGGAGGGGCTCTTCGAGCCCCGGGACGCCCCCAAGCTCGAGGCCCTCGCCCGCCTTCACGCCGGCTTCAGCGAGCACTGCCGCGAGCGGTCGCTCGCCGATTACGCCGCTTTTGTCACCGCGGCCAACGAGCGCGCCGCGACCTCGCGCATGCTCGGCGGCTTCGCCCGGATCTTCTACTACGGCTTTTACGATCTCACTCAGGTTCAGCTCGAAGCGTTTCGGACCGTCGCGCGCGCTTACCCGACCGTGTTGTTTTTTCCCTGCGTGCGGCGTCATCCCGCCTGGGCCTTCGCCGAGCGTTTCTACGAGCGCCACATCCAGGGGCTCGTGACCGAGGAAACGGTGCTGCTCCCCGGCGGCGGCGCGTTGCCGCTCTTCGAAACCGGCGGGGCGGCCGGGCCCGATCCGGCGGCGACCCGGCCCGCGTGCGCGATCTGGAGCTGTCCCGCGCCGCGCGACGAGTGCGTCGCCGCGGCCAAGGAGATTCTGCGCCTCAGGCACGACGAGGACATGGCCTTCTCCGAGATCGGCGTGGTCGCGCGCGCCGCCGAACCCTACGCCCGCCACCTCGTGGAGGTCTTCCGGGAGCACCGAATTCCGGTTCATTCCTCGTTCGAGCTCCCGCTGGTGGAATCGCCCCTGGTGAAATCGGTGGTGCTGCTGCTCCGCCTGGCGGAACGGGACTATCCGCGCAACGATTTCGTCGACCTGGTCTCCTCGCCCTACTTCGACTTCCGTGCCTGTGTCGGGCCGGGACCGGCGCCCCGTCCCGACCTTTGGGACATGCTGACCCGCCGCCTCGGCATCACCCGCGGGGTGGAGGAGTGGTCGCGCCTGAAGCGCTTCGTGGATCGCGGCCTGGAAATCGAAGCGGGCGGGGACGAGGACGGAGGCGAGCGGACCCTGCGATTCGCCGCCGAGCAGGTGTCCGTGCTCTGGAGTCTCTTCAGCGCGCTCGAGCGCGACCTCGGCGGCCTGCCCGCCGCGGCGCCTTGGAACGAGCATGCCTCCGCCTGGAGAGCGCTGCTGGAGAAATACTTCGGCATTCGCGACGGCGACGCGGCGGAGGAGGAGACCGCGGCGCAACGAGCCAGCCGCGCCGTCCTGGAGACGCTTTCCGCGCTCTCGACTCTCGACGTCCTCGGTTCGCGTCCGTCGCGCGCCACGTTCGCGGCGCTCTTCGAGCGCTGGTTGGAGCGGAAGTCGCTCCCCGTTTCCGATCCCCACGCCGGCGGCGTCGCCGTCCTGGACGCCATGGCGGCCCGGGGCTCGCGTTTCCGCGCGCTCTTCGTTCTCGGCCTGAACGAAGGCCTGTTCCCGCGCACGATCCGGGAGGACGCGTTCCTGCGCGACCGCTCGCGGCGCGTGATCGAAACGGTTCTCGGCTGCAAGATCGCGGAGAAGCTCGCCGGGTTCGAGGAGGAAAAGCTGCTGCTGGCGCTGCTCGCGGACGCGGCGACCGAGCGGCTTTACGCTCTGTACTCGCGGTCCGACGAGAACGGCGTCGCGCTGGAGCCGTCCTGGTACGTCGCCGAGCTGCGGCGAATCTTCGCCGCCGAGCCGGTCGCGATCCCGAGAAGCATCCTGGCCAAAAGGACGCTCCCCGCGTTTCGCGACGAGTTCCTCCTCCCCGAAGAGCTGGCGATCCGTTTGAGCCTCGACAGCCAATCGCCCGCCCCCCTGCTGTCCCATTTCCCCGCGATGGAGGCGCTCTGCCGCCGGGGCGCGCAGGCTCTCGAGGTGCTCGAGAACGCGGACGGGCCGCTGAGCGGCCACGACGGCATGACCGGCCACCTCGAATCCCCGTGGCGACGTCTGGCGGACGGCGGCGTCTCACCGACCGCGCTCGAACGCTATGCCCGCTGCCCTTTTCAGTTTTTCGCGCTGAACGTGCTGGGACTCGAACCGCAGGAGCGCCCGGAGGAGCAGAGCGGTGTGAGGCCGGTCGAGATCGGGTCGCTGGTGCACCGGATCTTGAAGGATTTTTTTCAGCAGCTGATGGATCGCGGCTACTTCGCCCGCGGGTCCAGGGGGATCGACGCGGAGACGCTGCTCGAGTCGGTGGCGCGCTCGACCTTCGACGCCTATGAAAGGGAAGCACCGACCGGATACCCGCTGGTGTGGGAGATCCTGCGCGACGAGACCCTGCGCTGGCTCAAGCAAACCGTGGCGGCGGATCTTCAGGACCTCGCGCAATCGGGCCGGCGGCCCGTGGCGCTCGAGACCGAGCTGGAGGGAACCGTCACGGGCTGGCCCGCTCCCGCGTCGACGGTGCGGTTTCGGGGGCGGCTCGACCGGATCGACTTCGACCCCGCGGAGCGCCGGCTGCGGGTGATCGACTACAAGTTCAAGGCGGGGAAGAAACCGTCCGCGAGCGACGTCGACCTGATGCGGTCCGCGCTCCGCGGCGAGAAACTTCAGCCGCCGATCTACGTGCTCCTGGCCCGGGACTGCGGCGTGCCGAAAACGCCCCGGCCGTCCTCCGTCGAAGCGGCCTTTTACTACCTCGCTCCCCGGTGGAGCGGCGGGCCGCTCCTCCGCCGGGTCCTGCCGCAAGACTGCTGGGAGGGAGCGACGGGAAGGGGCCTGCGGCAAACCCTTTCCTTTCTGATCGAGGGCGTCTATCGCGGTTTGCATTTCATCCGGCCGGGACCGGCCTGCCGCTACTGCGAGGTCGCCAACGTCTGCCGCAAGGATCATTTGCCGACCGTGTGGCGCGCGGCCTCGGATGCGCGGGCGGCGGCGCACGCGGAGCTGGCCAGGCAGCAGGTCGCCGGAAAGAGCGATGAGTAGCGCGGACCTGATCCTTCCCGACGCCCGCGAACGCGAGCGTGCGGCGACCACCTTCGACCGCAATGTCGTCGTCACCGCGGGCGCGGGCACCGGCAAGACCACGCTCCTGGTCGACCGGCTCGTGCATCTCGTCCTGCGCGAGCCCGATCCCGTGCCGATCACTCGCATCGTGGCGCTGACCTTCACGAACAAGGCGGCAGCGGAGATGCGCCTTCGCCTGCGGGAGCGGCTGCACTCCTACGTTGCCGTGCGGCTCGACTCGAGCCCGCCCGACGCGGACGCCGCGAAGGCCGCGGCCGCGGTGCGCGATCTGATCGGCCGGTACCAGTTGAGCAAGGGCGAGATCGACCGCCGCTGCGGGGAAGCGCTCCGGCAGATCGAGCGGAGCTATATCGGCACGCTGCACAGCTTCGCGGCCCTGCTGCTGCGGCTCTACCCGGCGGAAGCCGGCGTCGACCCGCAGTTTTCCGAAGACGACGGCCTCGCCTTTCGCAAGCACTTCGCGGAGCAATGGAGCCTCTGGCTCGATCGCGAGCTCGGACGCGAGGGCGGGCGGCGCGGCGCCTGGCGGGCGCTGCTCGACGCGATCGATCTGGAGACGCTGGAGCAGGTGGCGTCCTCGCTCTGCTCGGAGATGGTGCCGCTCGAAAGCCTTTGCGGCTCCGGCGCCGCCGAAGAACTGGATGCCGTCCTCCGGAGCTGGCTTGCAGCCGAGGCGCAGACGGCCCGGGAGCTTCTCCGCCGGTATCCCGAGGAGCGGCACCAGCTCGACCGCTGGTTGCGTCACTGTCTGGCGGTCATCGAGGGGGTGTTGAAGGACGGGGAGATCGCGCCTGGCGCCTTCGCCGAGCAGAAACGGTGGTTTGCGGAGAAGGGCCTGCGGCGGGCGGGCGGGTGGAGTGACGCCGATTTCCGCGAGCTCCAGCGTCTGGCGCGCGTCGCGCGCGGGCTGCTCGGCGGCGACCGGGCGGTGACGGCGGTGCTGCGCGAGCTGCTGGTCCCTTTGGCGGAGTCCTGCCGCCGGAGCTTCGTTCAGGCGGGCTTCGTTTCGTTCGACGGGTTACTGGTGCGGGCGAGAAACCTGCTGCGCGATCATAACGCCGTGCGCGAGGAGCTCAAAGGTCTGTTCAAGGCGATCCTCGTCGACGAGTTCCAGGACACGGATCCCGTGCAGTACGAGCTCATCCTCTATCTCTCCGAGCGGCCGGGGGAAAGCGCGAACGACTGGCGCGCCGTGCGCCTTCAGCCCGGCAAGGTGTTCGTCGTCGGCGACCCGAAGCAGTCGATCTACGCTTTTCGGCGCGCGGACATCCAGGGCTACCTCGACGTCGTCGAGCGTCTCATCCTGCCCCAGGGAGGGACCGAGTGCCGGCTGACCACCAATTTTCGCAGCGCCCCCGGGATCCTGGACGTGGTCAACGGCGTCTTCGAACCGTTGATCCGCGAGCGGAGCGGGCTGCAACCGCGCTACGTTCCGATCGAGCCGCCGCGGCGCCCCGAGGCGAGCCCCGACCGATCCTCCCTGCCCCGGGTGCTCTTGCGCAGGGTCGAGTCGAGCGAGACCCTCAATGCCGACCGGGCGCGCCGGCTGGAGGCCGAGAGTCTTGCGCGCTGGCTGGAAGAAGCCGTCCTCGGAAAAGTCATGCTGCCGGGCCCGAACGGGGAAGCTCCCGCCCGTCCGAGAGACATCGCGTTCCTCTTTCGCAAGCTCACCGACGTGCATCTCTACCTGGAGCCGCTGCGGCGCCGGGGAATCCGTTACGTGGTCGAGGGCGAGAAGCATTTTTACGCGACCCAGGAAATCGTCGACGCGGTGAACCTGCTGCGGGCGGTTGACAATCCGTACGACCGGGCGGCGCTCGTCGGGCTGCTGCGCTCGGCCGTCGGCGGGCTTTCCGACACCGAGATCTACCGGCTGCACGCCGAAGGGCTGCTCGATTATCGCAGCCTGCGGCGCCCCGCGGCGGGCGCCGCACGAGCTCTCGAACCGGTTCGCGACCTCTATGCCGCTCTCGACCGTCTTCACCTCGAGACGCGCCTGATGCCGGTACCCGACGCGGTCGAGCGTGTTTTCGACGCGGTCCCGATCCGGCTCCTCGCGGCGCGCTCGTTCAGCGGCGAACAGGCGGTCGCCAACCTCGAGAAGATCCGGCAGCAGGCCGCGGTCCTCAGCCGCCAGGGACCGGCCACCTTCAAGGCGGTGATCGCGCAGCTCGAGCGGCGCGTGCTCGAGGTGGAAGAGGAGAGCGAGAGCGCGCTCGCCGAGGAGACGGTCGACGCGGTGAAGATCCTCAGCATCCACAAGGCCAAGGGTCTGGAGTTCCCGATCGTGGTTCTCCCCGACGCGCGCGGGGCGGTCGCTCCGGGACGCCCCGAAACCGGGGTCCGCTACGACTGGTCGACCGGGCTGATCGGGCTTCGCGCCGGCGAGCACGCCAACCCCGCCGCGATCTACCTGGACGAGGCGGGGCGCCGTCGGGAAGAGGAGGAGCAGAAGCGGCTCTTTTACGTCGCGATGACGCGCGCCCGCGAGCATCTGGTTCTGTCGAGCCCGCCGTTGAAGGTCGACGGGGGGAGCTTCGTCGCGATGCTGCAGGAGTCGGTTCCCGAGCTGACGTCGCTCCGGCGGCCCGGACGGATCGCGGTCGGGAAGGGAACGCTGCAGGTCGAGGTCGTCTACGAGACGCCGCAGCCCCCGCGCCGCAGGCCGGCGGCGCAAAGGACCCCGCCGCGCGAAAGCTGGGAATCGTTCGCGCGCCAGTGGGCGGCGCGCCAGCGCGAATACGACGAGGCCGGGCGTACCCCGCTTTTCGTCTCGCCCACCGCTCTCGAGCGGCAGGAGAAAGGCGCGCCGCGGCGCCGGCGCGACCTGTTCACCGCGCTCGACCCGCGGCTCGTCGGCATCCTCGCGCACCGCTTCCTCCAGGCCCTGGACTTTCGCGCGGCGCGCGACGGGGCTGCTCTCGAGGACGAGCTCGAGCGCTTCCTCGAAGCCCTGCCGGAAGCCGGGATCGGACCGAGCCGCGCCGCCATGCTTCGCGAGCTGCGCGAGATCTTTAAGGGGTTTGCTTCCTCGCCGGCTTTTGCCGAGCTCGCTTCGGCCGACATCCTCGGGCGCGAGGTCCCGCTGCTGATGCCGTGGGGCGGCCGGATCATGGAGGGCGTCATCGACCTCGTCTACGAAAGGGAGGGAAGGCTCTATCTCGCCGACTACAAGACCGAACGGGTCCGCCCCGCCGAGCTGCGGCAGGCGGCGCGGCGCTACCGCGGGCAGGCGCGTATCTACGCGTGCGCCGCGGCGAGCGCGCTCGGGCGCGAGGTCGCCGGCTTCAAGGTGATTTTCGTGCGGCTCGGCGAGGCGGTGGAAATCGGCGCAACTCAGCTCAGTGAAAAGGAGGCGCGGCCGGCCGGTCCATGAAGATCCTCTTCTTCGACATCGAGACGGTACCCACGGAACAGGCGCTCGAGAGCCGCGGTTTGCTGGAACCGCAGATGCAGCTCGACGAGGCCGAGCTCGTCAAGAAGCTCAGCCTCTCGGCCGCCACGGCGAAAATTCTCTGCATCGGTTACGCGGTCGAGCCGCCTGCCGACTCGCCCGCCCGGATCCTGGACGGCGACGAGCGGGAAATCCTGCGCGAGTTCTGGCGCCTGGCGTTCGAAACCAACCTGTTCGTCGGCCACAACATCCTCGACTTCGACCTGCGCTTCATCTACCAGCGCTCCGTCATCCATCAGATCAAGCCCTCGCGCGACATCCCGTTCGCCCGCTACCGCAGCGCACCGGTGTTCGACACCATGCACGAGTGGAGCCGCTGGGGCCGCGAGCACGTGAGCCTCGACGTGCTCGCGCGCGCGCTCGACATCCCTTCGCCCAAGGAGGGGCTCGACGGCTCCAAGGTCTATCCTTATTTCCGTGCGGGCCGGCTTGCCGAGATTTGCGAGTACTGCAAGCGGGACGTCGAGTCGGTGCGGCAGGTCTATCGCCGCCTGACGTTCGCTTCCTAGGTCCCCTGAGGGCCGTGCGCGGCCGCTCGCACGCGGCCACGTTTGACTCCCGCCCGGCGAGCCTATACATTAACCCACGCTGAACTTAGGCAATCCCTTCTCTTGCCGAGTCGCAGAATCCGACAACCCTTGCAGGAGGCGTTATGGATCATCCAGCTACCGAATGGCAGGAGCCGAAGGACAACATGACCAAGGCCGGCTACGGCAAATTCCTCCGACCGAAGAGCCCGTACGACGTTTTCATGGAGGCCCAGGGAATCCCGATCTACCGCGACATCGGCGTGCGCCGCGTCCAGGACCTGCCGCGCAAGCCCTGGAAGCGGATGGGGGGGAGCGGCACCTTCATCCAGCTCTACGGGACGGAAGGGCTCTGGGGCTGCTACGTCGTGGAGGTCCCCGGGGCCGGCGCGCTGAACGTGGAGAAGCACCTCTACGAGGAGCAGTTCCTGGTCGTCGAGGGCCGGGGCACGACCGAAGTGTGGGTGGACGGCAACCCGAAAAAGCTCACCTTCGAGTGGCAGAAGGGCTCGATTTTCGCGATCCCGCTCAACGCCTATCACCGGATCGTCAACGCGACGTCGAGCCCCGCGCTCCTGCTCGCGGGAACCACCGCGCCGAACGTCATGAATCAGTTCGGCAACGAGGATTTCATCTTCAACTGTCCCTATCACTTCCAGGACCGCTTCAACCCGACGGACGACTACTTCAAGTACCGCGAAGAGATCAAGCCCGATCCCGTCCGCGGCCTGGCGATGCGCGAGACCAACATCATCCCGGACGTGATCAATTGCGAGCTGCCGCTCGACAACCGTCGCTCGCCGGGATACCGGCGCATCGAGCCGCACATGGCCGGGAACCATTTCTATTTCTGGATCGGCCAGCACGAAACCGGCCGCTACTCCAAGGCGCACGCGCACGGCTCCGCCGCGGTGCTGATCTGCCTGAAAGGCAAGGGCTACACCTACACCTGGCCGGCCTCGCTCGGTACGCGCCCGTGGGAAAGCGGCAAGGCCGATCAGGTCAGGCGCCAGGATTACGAGCCCGTAGGGATGGTGAGCGCCGCACCGATGAGCGGCAACTGGTTTCACGCCCATTTCGGCGCGAGCAAGGAGCCGCTGCGGCTGACCGCATGGTTCGGTCCGAACGCTCCCGGGCGCGAGCGGGGGGTGCCGGGGGAGAAGGCGATCGACTACGGCGCCATCGACATCAAGGACGGCGGCACGGCGATCCCCTACAACGAGGAGGATCCGTTCCTGCGCAAGGAGTTCGAGGAAACGCTCGCCCGCGAGGGAGCGAAGTCCCGGATGGAGCCCGAGCTCTACCAGAAATGAGGGAGTCGGCGCAGCGGATTTGAGACCCGTCGGTTTTTCCTGACGCGAGCGTACCCCATGGATCCTGCCGCATCGAAAGCCGCGTTCACCAACGCCAATCGCCACATCAGCGACGAGGAAGAGCTGAAGCTGACCAGCGTCGGGGTCGACATCGGGTCGTCGACCTCCCACCTGGTCTTCTCCCGCCTCGAGCTCAAGCTCGAGGGCACGCGCTATCGCATCACGCGGCGCGAGGTCCTCGCCGAATCGGAGATTCTGCTCACGCCTTACACGGACGACACCCGGATCGACGTGGCGGCGCTCGAGGCGTTCATCGAGGGGCAGTATGCCCGGGCGCGGGTCGCTCGCGACGAGGTCGATACCGGCGCGCTGATCCTCACCGGCGTCGCCGTGCGGCGGCGCAACGCGCGCGCCATCGCCGAGCTGTTCGCGGGCGAGGCGGGCAAGTTCGTGGCGGTGAGCGCCGGCGACGGGCTGGAGGCGACGATGGCGGCCCACGGCTCCGGCGCCGCCGCCTATTCGGCCAAGACCGGGGGCGTGGTGCTGAACATCGACATCGGCGGCGGGACGAGCAAGTTCGCCGTCTGCAACAACGGCCGGGTGCAGGAGGTTTCCGCCGCCGACATCGGGGCGCGCCTGCTCGCGTTCGACGCCGACGGCCGCCTTGCCCGGATCGAGGAGGCCGGGCGCAGGCACGCCGCCTGGGCCGGCATCGACGTGGCGCTCGGGCGCAAGCTCTCCGAGGCCGAGCTACGCAGGATCGTGGCCGGGATGGTCGACAAGCTGCTGGCCCTGATCCGGCCGGATGGGCTTTCGGCCGAGATCGAGTCGCTCCTCCGGCTGCCGCCCCTGAAATACCGCGGCGAGATCGACGCCGTGATGTTTTCCGGCGGCGTTTCGGAGTTCATCTACAACCGGACGCAGGCGAGCTTCGGCGATCTCGGACCGCTGCTGGCGGACGAGGTGCGCCGGCGCCTTCCCGACCTCGGGCTGCTGGTCATCGAGCCGGCAGCGCGGATCCGCGCTACGGTCATCGGCGCCTCCCAGTACACGATCCAGGTGAGCGGCAACACGATCTTCATCACCCCGGAGGACGCGGTGCCGGTGCGCAATATCCCGGTGGTGGCGCCCGAATTTTCCATCGACGAGGAGGAGATCGATCAGGCCGGGGTCGCGGGCGCCGTTCAGAATGCGCTGCGCCGCCTGGATCTGCTCGGCGGCCGCCAGCCCGTGGCGGTGGCGTTTCACTGGCAGGGCTCGGCGACCTACTGGCGCTTGCAGTCTTTCTCGAGGGGAATCGCCGAGGGCGTGCGCGCCATTCTCGACAAGGGGCACCCGCTGGTGCTGGTCAACGACGGCGACATCGGCGGGATCATCGGGCTTCACTTCCTCGAGGAGCTGCGCCTTCCGAACCCGATCATCTCGATCGACGGCGTCGCCCTGAACGACTTCGACTACATCGACATCGGCGCGCTGATCCCCTCCTCCGGCTCCGTGCCGGTCGTGATCAAGTCGCTCGTCTTCCCCGCCTCGCCGGATTAGGTCGCGGCGCGGTTCGAAGCGCTCCGCCGCCCGCCTACAGCCGGAAGAACTTTCTCGCGTTCTCGCCGAGGATCGCGGCCTTGTCGGCGCCTGTCATGTCCGGGCGCTCGACGGTCTCGTGGATCATCTGCTTCGCCGCGACGAGATCGACCTCGTGCGGATAGTCGGACGCATAGGCGAAGCACCCGGACCCGACCTGCTGGATCACGTAGGGGAGAATCCACTCGTTGCCCTCGCAGCCGATCAGGACCTGCCCGCTCGCCAGGTAGTCGTTCAGGCTTCGTTGCTTGCCGGTGCTCGTCGTGTAGACGTTCTCGTCGCGATCCATACGGTCCTTGAGCAGGAGAACCCAGGCGCATCCCCCCTCGAAGAAGCCCACCCGCAGATCGCGGTAGCGGTCGAACACGCCGTGGTAGACGAGCGAGACGAACTCCAGGGCCAGCGGAATCGGGTGACGCAGCGTGCGCGCCGCCCAGGCGTCGGTGAACGTGTCGGCGCCGAAGCCCAGGCTCGAGCCGCCGTGAATGCCGAGAACGCAGCCCAGCTCCGCGGCCTCGCGGTAGACGGGCCAGTAGTAGTCGTGGCCGAGGTGCAGCGGCAGCCCGCGCGAGGGCAACATCGCGCCGGGAAGCTTCAGCTCGAGCACCAGGCGGCGCAGCTCCTTCACCGCCGCCTGCACGTCCTGCATCGCGATCAACCCCATCGGGTGCAGCCGCGGGTCGACCCTGCGGTAACGCTCGGAAACGTAATCGTTGAAGGCCCGGCAGACGCGAACCGCGTAATCCGCCTGCTGGAAGAAGCCGACGGAAAGTCCTTCGGACGGAAACAGCACGGCCTGGGCGACGCCCGCCTTGTTGAGAAACTCCAGCCAGTCCTCGCCCGAGCCCCTGCGGTGCTCGCTGGCGTCCACCCGGGGCCGGCGGGGCTCTTCCACCTCCCCCGATCTCTGCACATTGCGCGGATAGTGGATGGCGTCAAGACCGGCGAACACGCCCTGGCGGTTGCGCGACGGGCGCAGCGCGATCTCGCGATCGATGGGATCCAGGAACGGCACCATCTCCGGAATCGACTCGATGATGTGGCCGTCGCAGTCGACCACCGTGAAGTTGCTCTTTTCCATGGCGGACCTCCGAACCTCGAACTCTCGCTTCTCTTAGCACGGATCTCGCGGCGCGCAAAAGGCCCGGGCGGCCGGGATGCTGCGCGGGCGCCGCCCGACCCGCCCGACAGGATCTGCTTGACATTCCCGAAGGTACCGAATAAAACCGCGGCAAGCCGGGCGGAATCGCCAATGAGCAAGTACCGGGCACGCCCCTGCCCCAACTGCAAGTACTATGTAGGCTTCACGGTCGCCAGATCGTTCTTCAGAGCGCAGCAGGCCGCGGTCACCGGCTTCTGCCTGAACTGCGGCTACAGGCTCCCCGTGCACACCGTAATTCGCGGAACGCGCCGGGTCGTATCGTCCTTTCGGAAGCGCTGGGTCAAGCTCGTCGAGTCCGAGCAAGGAGGCGCGCCGGGAGCGCCCGAGAGTCCGCCGCCGAGCCAGCCGGCCCGGCCGCCGTTCGATCCGGGCGCTTTCAGCCGCCATCTGCGAACCGTGGGTCAGCAGCTCGAGGAGCTCCGGCTCCGGGAGTTCAACCTGGAGTGCACCGAGAAGGCCTACCGTATCTGGGCGCCGGCACAAGCCGCGCTGCCGGAGCCTCTGTCCGGATGGCGCCGGCCCGGCGAGCGGCTGAGAAAATGGTGGGCCGCCCGGCTGCGGCGGCGGGAACCGCCTGCTCCCGACCACCCCGCGCCGCGCCTCCACTATTCACGGGCGGAGATCGAGCGGCTGGACGCCCTGGGCCGCAGCCGCCGGACCGCCGCGGGCAAGGCCGCCGACGGCCACAGCCTGTCGCAGCTCCTGCGCACGGTGGGCGCGCTCGTCAGCGAACGAAACCAGCGGTTGCTTGCCGTCTCGTGGCGCGACCTGGGGGTTTGCGTGGTGGTCGAAACCGCTCAGGGAAAGCGCGAGATCGACGTCTTCCGGCCCGACAATCTCTACGATCTCTGGGTGCGGATGTATCTCAGGCGCAATCAGCGGGCGCTCTCCGACGTCCCGCGCTGACGCGCCGAACGCTGAAGCAGAAAATCAGGGCAGGGCGGCCTTTGCCGCCGGCTCGGGTTCCGGCCGCGCGCCCGACAGCAGCAACTGCTCCGCGCCCGCCCGGCGATGGCAGGGAATCCGCACGGTGAAGGTCGAGCCCTCTCCCGGCTTGCTCGCCACATGAACCGTGCCGCCGAGCAGATCCACGAACTTCTTGACGATGTAGAGCCCGAGACCGACGCCGCCGTAGGACCGCGTATCCGAGCTGTCGCCCTGACGGAAACGCTCGAAGATCTTCGGACAGAGTTCCCTGGGAATGCCGATCCCCGTGTCAGCGACCTTGAACTCCATCGTTTTCTTGTTCGCGAGGTATCGCGCCGAGACGGTCACGGATCCCTGGTCGGTGAACTTGATGGCGTTGTTGATCAGGTTCTGCAGAACGTGCTTGAGCTTGCCGCGGTCGGTCGGGAGCGTCGGCAGGTCCGAACGGAAATCCCAAACCAGCTGGACGTCCTTGGCCAGGGGGTAGTCGTAGTACGTCTTGAGCTCGTAGAGGAATTCCCAGAGGTTGGTGTCGTGGATTTCCGCGCGCACCATCTCGGCTTCGATGCAGCTCACCTGCAAGACGCTGTTGATGGTCGCGTTGAGGTCCTTGGTCTGGCGCAGCATGGTTTGCAGCGCTTTTTCCTGGATCGGCGTGACCTCGCCCAGGATTCCTTCCAGCAGCATGTTGGTGTATCCGGAGATCACGTTCAACGGCGTCTTCAACTCGTGCGAGACGACGCCCAGGAACTCGTCCTTGACCCGATTGGCGTCGCGCAGCTCGTCCGCCTGCCGCCGGATCTGCTGCAGCCACCGCGCCCGTTGAACCGTCACGGCCGCCTGGCCGGCGAGCGTGAGGAGAAACCGGACCTCCTCGTCGGAAATCTCGACCGGTTGGCGCGCGAACAGACCGAAGCTGCCGAGCACTTCGCCGTCGGCGATCAACGGCAGCGCGATCATCGCCGCCAGTCCCTGCCGCCGCAGAAATTCGCCGTGCTCGGCGGAGAGATCTCGAATCACCTCGACCTTCCGGCTCGCCGCGGCCGCATCGAGCAACGACCATTCGCAGTCGGCCCCTTCCGGCCCGGGAGCGGCCAGCCCTCGGGCGGCTGCCGTCCACATCGCTTCGGTATCGTTATCCCGCAGCCGGACCGCTCCGGCGGCGTACGGCAAATAGGCCAGCGTCTTCTCCAGCAGCGCTTCGAGCGCCGTCCGCAGATCCAGGGTCGAAGTCATCGCGAGGTTGATTTCGTGCAATACCTCCAGCCGGTCCCGCTGGCGCCGGATCTCGCTCGCGGCGCGCCGTTCCCGTTCGGCCTGCTCTTCTTTTTCCCGCACGACGCGACGCAACCGTTCCACCTGGGCGAAGTAGCCGTAGAAAAGCGCGATCACGAGGGGAAAGGAAAGCCGGAGGTAAAAGCTCGGCTGGTCGGCGGCCTCCGTGCGAAAAGCGACGTAGGCGTAGAGCAGTGGCGCCAGGAGCGTGACCACGAGCAGGCCGCGGGTGTCGCTGCAAATGCAACTCAGGACCAGAGTGAAGAAACAGGCAACGTAGAAATCGGTCGTCGCCCCGCCGCTGAGCGCCACCGTGGCGGCCATGGCCGCCGTGTCGAACAGCAGCAGCGGGCCGTAGAAGTACGAGCACTCGAAGCGATCGTCCTCGACGAAGTAGAGCGCCGCGTTGGTCGCGAGGTAGAAGAACACGAGCGCGTAAGTCTGACTTTCCGTCAACCACGGCTGCGAGGGATAGAGCAGCAGATACGAGCACAGGATGACCAGCGGCCAGCGCAGCCGAATTACCGTGGTTTTATCGGCCGCTGCGAAGACGCGGTCCGGAGCCCCCGGGCCGAACAATAAAGAATCTCGAGGCTGGATCGCGGCGGCGGAATCCATGGGCGCTCATGGCGAATTGCATATTGCATGCCAGGGCCGCGGCGCCACGATTGTTCAAGGAATGCAAGCCTTTGAACGACAAAAATCCCCGCGACGGCGATGCCGGTACGGAAAGGGCGGCCAAAACGATCCGTTTCGGGACAAATTTGTCGCCGCCGCTGAAAGGGACCGGCCAGCGGGCCAGGAGCGGGCGCCTCCGTCAACGGCCGGCGGAGCGCTTCTTCGCCTGGGCGGTGCGCACGGCGCGCAGGATGTCGGCGTAGCCCGCGCAGCGGCAGAGATGGCCGGCGAGATACTCGCGGATCTCCTCGTCGGTCGGATCGGCGTATTCGTCGAGCAGCGCTTTGACCGCGAGCACGAAGCCCGGAGTGCAATACGCGCACTGCAACGCCCGCTCTTCGACGAACGCTTCCTGAACGGGATGGAGGCCGGATTCGCCGTCCAGCCCCTCGACGGTAAGGATCTCTTTTCCGTCCGCGCGCGCCGCCAGCAGGAAACAAGAGCTCACCGGTTTTCCGTCCATCAGCACCGTGCAGGTTCCGCAGGCTCCCACGCCGCACCCTTCGCGCACGCTCCAGAGCTTCAGGCGATCGCGCAGTACCTCGAGCAGCGTGTCGGCGTCGTCGACGGGCAGCGTTTCGAGCCGGCCGTTCACCCGCAACGCGATCTCACGCTTCACGGCGCGAGCCCTCCGGCGGCACCCTGCTTCGCGGCGAGCGCTCGCAGCACCTTCTCGGGGGTGATCGGCAGGTCGCGGATCCGCACGCCGATGGCGTCCTCGATCGCGTTCGCGATCGCGGCCGACACCGTGAGGGTTCCGGTTTCGCCCACCCCCTTGGCGCCGAACGGCCCGGTTTCGTGCGGCACCTCGACGATCACGGGCCGGAAGACCTCCGGCAGATCCCGGATCGACGCCACCTGATAATCGAGCAGCGATCCGTTGACGAGCTGGCCGTCCTGGAAAACCATTTCCTCGAACAGCGTGAGGCCGAGGTGGGTGATGGCCGAGCCGAGCAGCTGCTGCTCGCAGTGTCGCGGGTGGATCGCCGTTCCGGTGTCGCCGACGCTGTAGAATTGCAGCAGCCGCACCCGGCCCGTTTCGATGTCGACCTCCACTTCGGCCGACGTCGCCGACGGAAACCAGTACTCCGTGCACTTTTCCGACTGGCCGGTTTCCGGATCGGTCGGGATCGCTTCGGGCTGGCAGATCGCTTCCCCCGTGAGCGTGGTGCCGAGGCTGCCGAACTTAGCGAGGAACGCCTCGGGGATCGTCATTCCCCGAGCTTCGCTGCCGCGCACGAAGATCCGCCCGCCGGAAGCGACGAGATCCTCGGGATGGACCTCGAGCTTTCGCGCCACGACCTCGAACAGCTGGGCCTTGACCTTCGCCGCGGCCATACGCACCGCGTTGCCCATGTGGTAGGTCGAGCGGCTTCCAGCGGTGATGGTGTCGTAAGGCGTCACGTCGGTGTCGGGCTGAACGACGTGAACCTGATCGAACGACACGCCGAGCTCTTCCGCCACGATCTGGCCCATCATCGTCTCCGCCCCCTGCCCCATCTCGACCGTGCTGCTCAGCACGCTGACGCTGCCGTCCGCGTTCAGGATCACGATCGCGCCCGAGATCGAAGGCGTGAGCACCGCCTTCACGCCGGCGGCGACGCCCTTGCCGCGCCGTTTGGTTCCCGCCGGCGCGGGCCGCGGCGCCGACCAGTCGACCGCCCTGGCCGCCTCGCGGATCGCCTGCTTGATCCCGAAGGAGCGCACCGGCGTTCCCGTCGCGAACTCCTCGCCCTCCTCCAGCGCGTGCTGCAAGCGGAACTCCACCGGGTCCGCCCCGATCGCGCGCGCGATCGAGTCCATCTGAGAGTCGTAGGCCCAGATGACCTGCGGCACACCGAAGCCGCGAAACGCCCCTGCCGGCACGTGATTGGTGTAGACGCAGTAGGAATCGATCCAGACGTTGGGGATGCGGTACGGGCCGGCCGAGGTATACCCGGATTTGTGCACCACCCGCGGGCCGATCTCGGCGTAGGCGCCCGTGTCCCAGAAGACCTCGCACTTGCGCGCAGTGATCCTGCCGTTCTTGACCGCGGTCTTGACCCTTGCGATCACCCTGTGCTTGGTGATCGTGAGGAACTCCTCCTCGCGCGTGAGCGCGTAGCGCACCGGCCTCCGGGTCACCAGCGCGAACGCCGTCACCAGCGGCTCGAGCTTGGCGTAGAGCTTGGAACCGTAGCCGCCCCCCAGATAGGGGACGCGCACGCGGACGCGGTTCATGGGGATGCCGAAGGTTTGCGACAGCTCCGTGCGCACGTAGGACGGGGTCTGCGTGGCGCTCCACACATTGAGCCGCCTGGCCTCGTCGAGGTAAGCGAGCGTGACGTGCGGCTCCATCGGGACGTGCTGCGCCGGCGGCGAGGAATAGGTGTCCTCGAAGACGCGGTCGGCTTCGGCGAAGGCGCGCTCCACGTCGCCGCGCCGCAGCTTGAAGTGGTAGCAGATGTTGGATCGCTGCCCCTCCTTGACGTGGGCGAGATCGGCGAAGGCTTTGGCGGGCCGGTGGCGCTCGTGAACCAGCGGAGACTCGGGCTTGACCGCTTCGAGCACGTCCAGAACGGCGGGAAGGGGCTCGTACTCGACCTCGACGGCGCTCAGCGCGTCCTCCGCCGTGCGCCGATCGCACGCCGCCACCGCGACCACCGGATCGCCCGCGTAGCAGGCCTTGTCCACGGCCAGGATCGGCTGGTCGCGAAACGCCGGACCGAAATAGGGATCGACTCCCGGCATGCGCGCGATGTCGGCGCCGGTCAGCACCGCCGCCACGCCGCTGAGTCTCTCGGCCCGGGACCTGTCGATCGCGACGATGCGCGCGTGCGGGTAAGGGCTGCGCAGGACGGCGACGTGCAACATGCCGGGCATCTCGATGTTGCCGACGTGGAGCGCCTCCCCCCGGACCTTCTGACGCGCGTCCTTGCGATACACCGATTTGCCGACGACCGCGAATTCCGCCATCGGATCCTCTCTACAAATCGGCCGCCAGCTGTTCGAGCGCGCGTTTGACGAACAGCCGGGCCATTTGCCGTTTGTACCATTCGGAGCCGCGAAGATCGCCGAACGGCTCGATCTGGCCGTCGACCAGCTCGAGGACGCGCTCGACCACGGGCGGTTCGAGCGCCTCGCCGCGCGCGAACTCCAGCCCCCGCACCAGCAGCGGCGCCGGCGCCAGCCCGCCGAGCGCCAGGCGCAAGTCGCGGCAGCGCGCGCCGTCCGCGACCCGAAGCGCCGCGACGCCGAGGCACGGCCAGTCGTTGGCGGAAAGCGTGGTGTAGCGCAGATAGACGCTCCTGCTCCCCGCGGGCGGCCGGGGAACCTTGACCGAGGTCAGGATCTCCCCCGGCTCGAGCGCGGTCTCGTACGGACCTCTGAAAAAACCGTCCAGCGGAATGACGCGCTCGCCTTTCGGCCCGAACGCGGTCACCTCCGCTCCGAGCACCAGGAGCGCCGGAGGAGGGTCGAGGCGGCAGTCGGCGTGCGCCAGATTCCCCCCGACCGTCGCGGTCTGCCGCACCCGCACGTTGCCGATCGCGTGAAAGGCCTCGGCGAGCGCCCGGTACTCGCGGCGCACCGCCGGCGAAAGCTCCACCGCGCGATGTGTCGCCAGCGCGCCGATTCGCAGCCCGTCCGCTTCCGGCGCGATCCCGTCGAGCCCGGGTATCGACTGCAGATCGATCAGGTACGGGAAATGGGCGACCCGTTGTTTCATCAGGATGACCAGCGTGGTGCCTCCCGCGATCGGCCGCGCCCGATCGCCGTGCCGCGCCAGCAGCTCGGCGGCCTCCGCGAGCGACCGCGGCCTCAAGAGATCGAAGGAACGAATCGTCATGGCGGGACCGCTGACCTTTGTAGCCCCGACCTCTCCGTCAAGTCAAGCCGCCCGCGCCGCGAGGCCGCGCCTGTTGACAACCGTGCTCGACCTGGAGAAGAATCCGCCCGAGAGGAGGGCGCCCATGGTCACCAAGATCCGGCACGTGGCGATCCATACCGAAAACTACCCGCGCATGGCGACGTTCTACAGGACGGTTTTCGGGATGAAGAAGATCACCGAGGGCATGACCGACGAGCACGGCAATTACAACAAGGAGCGCGGCCACCTGAGCGACGGCGTGATCGGCCTCGCCCTGCTGCAACGCCAGCCCGGCTTCGGTGCGGGGCTGGATCACTTCGGCCTGGAAGTGGACGACGTGCAGGAGGTGCGCGAGCGGTTGAAGCGTCACTATCCCGAGATCGGCATCGCCCAGAGCCAGAGCCACGTTCCCTTCGCCGGACTGCGATCCCACGATCCCGACGGCAACCAGTTCGATCTGTCGCAGAAAGGAATGGCCAACGTTCGCGAAGGCTACCTGCAGGAAGGCTGGGAGCAGCCGCGCTGGATCAACCACATCGCCATCCGCAGCGCGCGCCCCGGCTATCTCGCCGAGTTCTACCAGAACGTTTTCGATCTGCGGCCCGTGGAGGCCCTGTCGGGCAACGGACACTACTACCTGACCGACGGCAAGGTCACGCTCGCCTTGCGGCCCTGGGACATGATTTCGTACCGCGGCCTCATGGCGGGACTGGACCACTTCGGATTCAAGGTGGAAAGCCTCGAAAGCGCGAAGAGGGACCTCGAAGCGCTCGCCGCGTCGGCGCCCGCCTCCGCGCCGCGCAAGATCGCCATCGGGCGCGACGGCGCCACGCGGCAGAAGAATCTGGAGGCCTGCAGCCTCTGCCGCCACGCGCTGGCCGATCCGGACGGCGTCCTGCTGGATCTCACCGATTGACGGCGCGCGCCCTCTCGGCGCGCCGCGCGTTGGGAGCGACGCGCAGCGCCGCCGGGAGGAGCGGCAGGAAAACCCTCACGGCGGTCACTGCCGCCCGGAACCTTTTCTCGCGCCCGGCGCTCCAGCGAATTCCGTAGCCCTCGCGCAGCGGCGCCGGCAGCAGTCCCGCGGTGATCAGCGAAAACAGAGGCCCCGCCGGCCGCAGCAGCAGCGGCCGGGGCGCCAGGATCTCGATTGCGAGCTCCCGGGCGGTGGGTCCGACGACGACGGGGCCGCCGAAAAGCATGCGGGCCATGTAATCCTCGAATGCGCCGAGCGACGGCGGCACGAGAGCGCGGGGAATCTCGAACAGCTCGGCGAGCCGGATCGTGCTGCGGTAGTAGCTGGCGCGTTCCGCCGCGGCGAGCGGGCGGATGAAGAGATCGTAGCCGGCGATCGCCGAGTCGACCAGGGTCGCGTGTACCCAGAGAAGCAGCTCCGGGTCGAGGGCGCGGTAGGGTCGCCCGCCGAAGGCCGGCTCGCCCTCGGGGACGACCCCTTCCACTCTCAAATGCGCTTTGCGCACCTGTTCCAGGGCCGCCCGGGCCTGTTCCGCCGGATCGAATACGATCGACCACATGAGCGCAAGGGTCCGCTGGAGCCGGGAAAGAGGGGCGTCGCGGAAATGGCTGTGCTGGGCCACGCCCGCGGCGACCATCGGGTGCGCGAGCTGCATCAGCAGCGCCCGCCCTCCGGCAAGGATCAGCCCGGCCTCGCGGTGCACGCGCCAGATCCAGGTGCCCGGGGAAAAAAAGCCCTCCGGCTGGCGGACTGAGCCCCCGTTCAGGCCGTTCGATCGCTTCGCTCCGTTCAAGCGGTCCCGCGCCTGCAGGCGCCGGGTGAGTTCGTGCCGGTCTCCGGTCCTCACTCTACCAATACTACGGCGTTCATTGCGGTTCCAAAAGTCCTCCGGACAAGCACCCGTCCGCGGCGAAAACCAGGGGGAAAGGCTGCAGGCCCGGGTTTCCGGCGCTCGCGCCTGCCCGATCGGCCAATGTCAGCTGCTCGGCCGAAACTGGCCGATGTTGCCGAAGCCCTACCATCGCGCCGACGGATGTCCGGATAAGCGGCAAGGTCGCGCTGTGGATTTACCGGCGCGATCGCCGTAAGCTTCGAAACATGGACGCCGTTGCCGATTGCGCGCGCCTGAATAACGTCATCCACACCGTCGGACACTCGACGCGCGCAGCGCAGCCGTTGATCGAGCTGCTCGCGCTCCACCGCGTTGCGCTCCTCGTCGACGTGCGCCGCTGGCCCGTTTCGCGCCGCCTGCCGCATTTCTGCCGCGAGACGCTCGCGGAGCTGCTCGGCCGGGCGGGAATCGATTACCGCTGGCGCGGGGACCTCGGCGGCTTCCGCAAGCCAGCGCCCGGCTCGCCGAACACGGGCTGGAAGACGGCGGCTTTTCGCGGTTACGCCGACTTCGCGCTGACGGAAGAATTCGCCGCCGGGGTCGAGGAGATCGCCGGGCTCGCCAAGGAGCGACCGACGGCGCTGATGTGCGCCGAAGCGCTGCCGTGGCGGTGCCACCGGCAGCTGCTCGCGGACGCGTTCGTGGTGCGGGGCTGGCGCGTGCGCCATATCCTCGACGACGGCTGCCGGGAGCATCGCCTGCCGCCGTTCGCGCGGCCCGAAGGAACCAGGATCTTCTATCCGGCCGCGGCCGCAACTCCGGGCGGCGAGCCTTTGACTTTGTGGCGCGAGGAAAAGTAGAATCGGCGATTCCCGATCAGGAGGAAATCATGGCGCCGCCCGTGGTGCTGGAAGTCTTCTCGGATTTTGTCTGACCGTGGTGCTATCTCGTCACCGGGCGTGTCGAGAAGCTCAGGGCCAGTTACGGACTGGCGGTCAAAACGACTCAGTTTCCGCTCCATCCGGAAACGCCCGAGGACGGCGCGCCGCGCGGCCCCGAGGCGGTCGCCAGAAACCTCCGGATGAAGGAGAGCATGGACCGAGAAGGGCTCCCGTACAACGCCGAACGAGACATGTCCTACAACAGCCGGCTGGCGCAGGAGCTCGCCAAATGGGCCGAGAGCCGGGGCAAAGGCCGGGAGGTCCACGACGCGATCTTTCGCGCTTACTTCGTGGACGCCAAGAACATCGGCAAGGCCGCCGTGCTCGGCGCCATCGCCGCCGAGGCCGGGCTGCCCGCCGACGAAGCCCTCGAAATTCTCGCCGCGCGCACCTTCAAGGGGGCTGTCGACCAGGATTGGCGCCGCTGCGCCGCCTTGGGCATCGACGCGGTTCCGACTTTCGTGGCCGGCCGCTACATGCTGGTCGGCGCGCACCCCTACGAGACGCTCGAACGGCTGGTTCGCCGGGCGATCGACGAAGCGGACACGGCCTCCCGGTAAACGAGCCGCCGGCGCTCAGCGGCCTCCAGCGCCTAACGTCGGGCGTCTTGCGTTCGCCGCTACTCCCCGCTTTGCCGCCCGGCACGGCTTGAACGGAGCGGAGCGGTTGAACGGCTTGAACGTTTTGAACGGGAGCGAAGCGTCTCTTACTAAAAGGAAATGCCCGCGAGGCGTTCCCTGAGATCGCGGTGCGCGCGGCGCGCTTCTTCGAGAACGCGCTCCTCGTCCAGCCCGAGCAGCACCCGATCCCTCATCAAGATCTCGCCGTTGACCACCGTCGTGACGACGTCGCTCGACCTGGCGCAGTGGACGAGCTGGCTGAAGACGTCGTTGACGGGCTCGATGTGGCAGGCGTCGATCCGGACCAGAATCAGGTCGGCGCGCTTGCCCGTTTCGATCGTCCCGCAAAGCCCGGCCAGCCCCAACGCCTTCGCTCCGCCGGCAGTCGCCATTTCCAGCACGGTATACGGATCGATGATCGCCGCGTCCCGGTGATGGACTTTCTGCAGCAGCGAGGCGACCTTCATGGTCTCGAACAGGTCCTGCGAGTGATTGCTTGCCGCGCCGTCCGTGCCCAGCGCGACGTTGACGCCCTGCTGCAGCATCTCCACGACCGGTGCGACACCGTCGCCCAGCATCATATTGCTCACCGGGTTGTGCGAGACCGACGTGCCGCTCTCTTTGAGCAGCGCGATCTCGCGGGCCTCGAGATGGACGCAGTGCGCGAATACCGAGCGGCGTCCCGGGATGCCGAACTCGCTCAGGAGCTCGACCACTCCCGATTTTCCGTGCTCCCGGCGGGCCAGCTCCACCACCGCGCGCGCCTCCGCGACGTGGGCGCTGATACCGATTCCTTTCTCGTCGGCAAAGCGCCGGATCTCCTTCAGCAGCGCCGCGGTGGCGTTCAGCGGCGGCGTGTTGGGACCGGTCATCCACGAAAACGTCGCCGACCGGGGACCGCGCGCCATCAGGGATTCGATGCGCGCGAAGGCTTCATCGGGCTTTTCCCGGACGCATTCGGGCACGATCTCGCCGGTATCCATGATCGTTCGCGCCAGGACGGCGCGCAGCTTCGCGGCCTCCATGGCTCGCGCGGTCTCCAAGGCGCAGTCGGGATGCGGATTGAGGAAGTTGTGCTCGCAAACCGTCGTGACTCCGCCGCGAATCGCCTCCACGCACCCGAGCAGCGTCCCGGCGTAGAAATGCTCCGGGCGCAGAACGCGCGCGGCCCCGTAAATCCGCTTGAGCCACGGCACAAGGGGCAGATCCTCCCACAACGCCCGCATGAGAACCTGGTAGAGGTGCGTGTGCGCGTTGATGAGCCCCGGAAGGAGCACGCAGCCGGCGCCGTCGATCACCATTTCGTCCGCTCGAGCCCGGCCGGGGGAGCCGGCGGCCACTTCGACGATCGTATCGCCCGTGACGCGGACGAAACCGCGCAGGGCGTGCCGCCGTTCGGTCATGGGAATGACTAGCGCGTTCGTGATCGTGAGGTCGGCCATGGCGAAGCTGTCGGGCTGCCGGAAGCAGGTCTGCGGCCCCGTCGTCCCCGAGCCTACGCCAGCGGATCGCCTGGCGTCAACAATACTCGCCGCGCGGGCGTTTTTCCCCGTGGATTCGAATCCAGATCGGAGCTGGCGCAGCCGCTCCGGCGGTCTCTCGTATCCCGTCGGCCGCACCTCGGAGCTCGAAAAAACCGTTCGCAGCTCGAGGTTCGAAGGAGCCGGGACCGCGGACCGCAGACGGGACCGGCACGAGCGCACACCCAGCGCCCTTTGGCGCCAGACGTTTGAACGGAGCGAAAGGGTCGAACGGTTTGATCTGGAGCGAAGCGACTATAAGCAGAAGGCCTTTTGAGGGGAGGGGGTGTCCCCGAGGAGGAGGGGACACCCTCGGCAACGGCGCAAAACCAGTCGAGGAGGTTTACCCGGCTTTGCGCCCACGGAACACGGTCGTGGAACGATCCTTGACTACCTCATTCGCGCCATCGCGAACTGCAGTTTCTTCAGCTCGCCCTCCAGATAGAGATCCTTTATCTGGTGGCGGTCCATGTGGGCCTCGAGAAGGTCGCTTGGAAAAATCTTGGTGTTGCAGCGAGGACACACGGCCGCGCGGTACGTTTCGTCCGCGAAACGGATATCCGAGTACTCTGGTGTTCCCTGGTTTTCCATGTTGTCCCTCTCTGTCCTGGCTTTGCAGCCGGTTTCACCCCGTCGCAATTGCCGTGCCAGCATTCCAGGGGAGGTAAGCCCGTGATTCTGCGCTTGATTTCGAGAAGGCCGCGCTCAGCCTCGAGATTTTTCGGTGCTTGACTTTGTCCGTAATTGACAAAAATGTCCTTTTCGGCGGGGCCCGTTTCGTCTTCGTGTCGAAGGTGACGGCGGATGCGCTTGACGAGGCGGGAAGCCCTGCACTAGTAAGATGGTTTCCGGTTCTCGTATTGAACCCGAACGAACGTGGAACCTTTGAAGTTCGCACCGGGTCCGAAGTTGGGTCGAGGCCCCAAGGAGGCGACTATGGCCGGACTTTCGATCGCAATCGTCGGAGTTCTGTTGCTTGCGCCCCTCTCGTCGTTCGCCCAGACGGTCCAGCAGGTCGCCGCCGCGAAGAAAGAGGGCGGCAAGGTGGTCCTGTACACGTCCATGGAGACTTTCACCGCAGACGCGATCAAGAAGGCCTTCGAGGCGAAGACCGGGCTGCAGATGGAATACTGGCGCGGCGGCTCGACCGAGGTCATGGACCGCGTCCTCGCCGAGCACCGCGTGGGGAAGCCCGTTTTCGACGTCGTGGCGACCACCGGAGACCACATGCACCTGATGGCGAAGGAGGGAGCCTTCGCCAGTTACGAGTCGCCTTCGCTGAAGGGGTTCGCCAGAGACGCCGTCGATCCCGTGCTCGGCGCGCGATACCGCAACGTGCTCTACGGGGTCATCTACAACAAGAACGGCATCAGGGCCTCCGAGGCTCCCAGAACCCTGACCGATGTGGTCAGGCCGGCATACCGCGGCAAGCTGGTGATGCCGCATCCCGTGAACCACACCCTCACGATTCAATGGCTCGCAAGCCTGGACAGGATCATGCCCAAGCCGCGCGCCGAGAAGTTCATCCGCGACCTCGCCGCGGCCAGGCCCGTGTTCGTCGAGTCGATCGTCCCCGCCGCCGATCGCGTCGGGACCGGGGAGACGCCGGTCGGGATCACCTTCGTGCGCTTCGTCCTGACTTACAACAGGCAGGGAGCAAACCTGGACTGGGTGCGCGACTACCGGCTTCTGGGAGACGGTCAGTACATTTGCCTGGGCGCCCGCGCGCCGCGGCCGAACGCCGGCAAGGCGTTCATCGATTTTTTCCTCGACGACGAGAGCATGAACATACAGGCGCAGACCGGCGAGTTCGTGAATCGCCGCGGCATCCATCCGCCGCTGCCGGACGCGGACAAGATCGAGTTCGTCCAGATGCATCGCTTCGGCAAAGAGGATTTCGAGGTGAAGAAAAAGGAGTACCGCAAGATCTTTCTACAGTAGGATCGCGCGGCGGCGCGCGCATCCGGGAGGCCACGCATGAACGGTTTTGTCATTGATGCCGACGGACACGTCATGGAACAGCATCAGGATCTCTTCGGCCACGTTCGGGGCCCGTTCGCCGAGATGAACTGGCACGCCACCTGGCCCCTGTTCGACGCCGACGGCTGGCAGCGCGGGCTCTCGCGCAAGGGCCGGCGCGAAGACCCCGACGCCGAAGGGTGGATTCGGTTCCAGGACGAGAACGGCATCGACTGCGCGGTGCTCTACCCTACCTCGGCCCTGGCGCTGGGGATGATCCAGCTGCCGGCCTGGGCCGCGGCTCTGGCCCAGGGATACAACGATTGGCTCCATCATCGTTTCACGAGCCAGACGCCCCGCCTGAAAGGCATGGCGTTGCTGGCGCCCCAGGATCCGCTGGCGGCCGCCGCCGAGTTGCGACGCGCCGTCAGGGAGCTCGGCTTCGTCGGCGGCCTGCTGCCCGCCGTGACCAACAACAAGCTCCCCCTCTACGGCTCGCCGGTCTTCCACCCGATCTACGACGAGGCACAGTCCCTCGACGTCCCTCTCGCCATCCACGGGGGCGTCAGCCAGAACCTCGGCCTCGACCGCGTCGCGAGCTTCCTCGAGGCGCACACGCTGGAGCACCCGGTGGCGCTGTTTATTCAGCTCACCAACATGATGTTCCAGGGAGTGTTCCAGGAATTCCCGCGCCTCAGAGTCGCCTACCTCGAAGCCGGCGCGGGATGGGTGCCGTTCATGATGGACAGGATGGAAGAGGACTACGAGAAGTTCGCCGCCCGGCTGGCGCCGCAGCTCACGTCCCCTCCCAGCCGCTTCTTCAAGTCCGGCAACATCTTCTTCACCATGGAGGTGGAGGAGCGCACCGCGCCCTACGTGCTCGACCTCGTCAGACCGGACGTCGTCATGTGGGCTTCCGACTTTCCGCACGAGCGCGAGCGCGACCAGTTCGGCGGGGACCTGCCCCACTTGATGAGGCGCACGGACCTGACCGACGAGGTCAAGAGAAAAATCCTCTTCGATAACCCGGCGCGATTCTACCGGCTTGGCGAGGGCGACGTGGCCGCTGCGCGCGCGGCGAAAAATCGCGGTTGAGCGCCGCCGTACCGGTCACGAGACGACGTACTCCGCGAGCGCCTCTCGCCAGTGGCGCAGCGGCGGCAACCCGAGCTCTTCGGAAAGCCGGCAGCGAAGCGGGGTGTAGCGGGGGCGCGGGGCGAGGCGCGCCATATCGGCTTCCTTCACCCCGCTTACGAGCCGTGCGATCTCGGGCGGACCGAGACCCACCAGCCGCGCCGCCTCGACCGCGAATTCGTAGTACGAGCAGACGCCCGCGTTGACGATGTGATAGGTCCCGTGGCGCCGGGCGGCGAGCACCGCTTCGAGTCTGGAGACCAGGTCCCTCACGTACGTGGTGCTCGACCAGAGATCCGCGATGGCCCGCACCGCTTGCCGCGCCCGCAGCTTCCTGTGGACGGAGCACAGGAAGACGCTCTTGCCGGGGCCGAAAACCCAGGAAGTGCGCACGATGTAACTTTGCCGGCACTCCCGCCGGACCGCCTCCTCGCCCTCCACCTTCGTCCTGCCATAGACGTTCACGGGGTCCGGAGGATCGTCGATCGTGTAGGGGGCGCGCCCGATCTCCGCGCCGTTGAACGCGTAGTTGGTGCCGAAGTGGACGATCTCCGCGCGGGCGGCTGCCGCCGCTTCGGCCAGCCAGCGCGGTCCGTCGACGTTGATCGACCGGGCCAAGGCAGGATCCCGCTCGCATTCGTCGACCTCGATGACCGCGGCATTCACGATCAACGCAGGGCGGACGGCGGCAACGGTTCGGTGCACGGCCTCTCGGTCGGTGATGTCGAGATCGGCGTGCCGGAGCGCCACCACCTCGTGCTTTGGCGCGAAGCGCTCCGCGACGTGCCGCCCGATCAATCCGGCGGCGCCGGTCACCAGAAGCCGCATGATAGGCGAATCTAGGACGACCGCCGGCGCGTATCAAGCGCGGAGGCGGCTGCGGAAGGACTACGAGCCGGGCGCCACGGCCCAGAGAACGCCGAGGGCGAGAATCCCGAGGATCGCGTAGAGGGCGAGAACGAGCGCGAGCGCGAAATCCTCCCAGTCCCGGCCGATGCGGTCCCGCACTTTTTCCATGGTTGAGCCAAAGACCTCGAATGCCTCAGTAGTAGGTCTCGCTTTGGCGCTGCTTGAGCTCTTCCAGCTCGGCCCGTTGCCGCTCGATTTCCCGTTGGTTCGCCTGAATCCGGCCGTCTTGCTCGGCGGCCTGGATCTCTCTTCCCTGGAGCTGGTCGCCGATCAACGCGCCCGCGCCCAGGCCGAGGGCTGCACCAATCGCCGCCCCGGCTCCCGGATGGCGGACCGCAGACCCGATGATCCCTCCCGCAGCAGCGCCGCCGAGCGCGCCGATTCCGGCTGCTTTCTCCCGCGTGGTCAGAGCACCTCCCGCGCATCCGGCGAGCAGGAAAATCGCGACTTCACAGGCGGCAAGAACCGCACCCGGGCGACCGGCTGCCAACGATCCGAGCTTCATGACGGACGACCCTCCGCCAGGCTTAGACGGCTCGGCAGGGGCTTTGTTTACCTGGCGGGGCACCGGCAGGGAAAAACGGCGCAGGGACTCCTGGAATCGGCAACCTAGCCCGGGCGTCCCGCCGCAGCCGTGGCGGTGGGCCGAAGGCCGGTCTCGCCTTCCGCAAGCTCCATCTCCACGCTGCCGACGAAAATCCTGCTCGTAAGCTTCACCGGAATCCGCCTCTCGTCCGCGGAGATCCAGATGGTGGCTTCGTTAAGCCTGCCGGCGTAGCCTTTCTTGGTCAGATTGGTGACCTTGGGCACGATCCTGAACGCTTCCACCGCTCGATTACCCACCGCAACCGGCTCCCTTCGCTCGACCGTGAGCTCGAGAAGGTAACGATAGCGGCCGCCGAACACGTGGAACAGCAGTCGGTCGCCGACTTTGAAATCCACGCTTCGCGCCAGGTAAACGGCGCTGATCGGATCCAGCGTGTTGGGCCCGTCGAACTCGTAGATGCGCGGCTTCTTGCCCTTCTGGCGGCGGTCGACCGACCATTTCTTAGCCACTGGATCGTAGCGCGCATCGGTGTCGATCACCCGCTGGTTTTCGCGCTGGTTGAAGACGTAACGAGACGGCGCCAGCGACCTCGCGTCGAAAACCGAGCTGATCGTGTCGCGCATTTTCCAGACCAGATCCAGGACCCTCGATGTCCGGGCATCGACCCGGACCGCGAAGAAAGGCTTGCCTTCGATCGAGAGTCTCCTCGTCTGGACCTCGGCGCTTCCGACCGGGATCCCGTTCCAGCTGGCGTGATAAACGGCTTTCTCCCCGTTTTGAAACGGGAAATAGCGCGGCGCGTACAGCGGCACCTGCACCGCCGCCGAGGTCTCGCCGGCGGCGAGCGCGGAGGGGAGGAATAAGCCGATCAAGAGGCAGAACGCCGTGACCCTCGCCATGAAAGCTTCTTCGAAAATACCAGAATCGCAAGGCCGCCGCTATCGCGACCCGGACCGCCGCTGCGGGGGGCAACGCGGCCGTTGCCGGCGCCGTCCGCTTCGGCTAACCTCCGTCTCATGTCGAAGGGAAGCGCCCTGCGAAAAGAGCGCCTTTTCTTTCGGATTTGCCTCCTGTTCTCGATCTCGATTGCGGCAGGCGGGCGAGCGAGCGCTTCCTCTCTCGCACTGCCGGCGCCGGAAGCGATCAGGGAATGCTTGCAGCTTCCGGGCGCCGCCGAGTGCCTGGATCTTCTCTATCGCGACGCGCTGAGGCGGCAGTCGACGGCGGACGCGCTGGGCGACCTCCGCCGGCTCGAAGCCGGGGACGCCGACCTGCGCCGCGACTGCCATCCGGTCGCGCACGCGATCGGACGCGAGACCTTCCTCCTGAAAGGCAATATTCACGACTCTTTCGCCGCCTGCGATCAGACCTGCCATTCGGGCTGCTATCACGGCGCGGTGGAAAGGTTCCTGCGGGGTGACGGGCTCTACGAGCAGGCGGGCAGACATCCTTCCCAGGCCGAGCTCAGGGAAAAAGCGGCTTCGGCGTGCGATCCGCAGGCGCCGCTGCGCCTGCGCTTTCAATGCCTTCACGGCCTCGGCCACGCGCTGCTCTTCTTTGCCCGCTATCGGCTCAACGCGGCGCTGGAGATTTGCGACGGGCTGCCGGACGACTGGAGCCGCGACTCCTGTTACGGCGGCGTCTTCATGGAAAACGTATCCGCCGCGGCCCCGGAGAAACGCGATCTCAGCGCGACCGATTATCACTATCCGTGCAACGCGATCGACGCGAAATACCGCCCGCAATGCTACCTGATGCAGACCTCGCGGATGATCGAGATGGGTGTCACGGGAGCGCGGCTGTTCGCCGAATGCGGGCGGGCGGGCGAGTTCCGGATTCAATGCGTCATGTCGATCGGCCGCGACGTTTCGAACGACGTCCGCCTCGGGCGGATCAAGCCCGCCGCGGAAAAATGCGAGCTTGCTTCCGAAGACCAGCGGCTGGCTTGCATGCGCGGCGTCGTCTACGCCCTCGTCGATCACTCCTGGGACGGCCGTTACGCGTTTCCTTTTTGCTCGGCCTTCGACCGCGGTGAAGACCGCGCCGCCTGCCTTCGCGAAGCCGCCGGCTATCTGAAAACCGTCTTCGAGAAATCCGCCCGAGAGATCCGCGAGGAATGCGCCGCCCACCTGAACCAGCCGCGGCTCTGTCCGGAAATCGGCCGAAGCGAGTTTCCGGTTCCGGTTCAAGGTTCGAAGCACCCGGGACCGCGAACCGTCGACCGGCGGGAGCATTCTACCGGCACCTTTCGGCGTCGGACGATTTGAACCGATTGAACCGCTTGAACGGCTTGAACGACCGCCGAAGGCGGTCTTCGGTTGCGCCCCTTGCGAGCCGCGCCGGTTAATGCGAGAGTACTGGACAATCCGGGTGTTTTGCCGGGCGATATGAGCCTTCCTTCCCTGTTGCTGGTCGACGACGAGGTCGGCGTTCGCGAATCGCTGAAGATGGTTTTCGGCAAGGCCTTCCGCCTGCTGGAAGCCGACTCCGTCGACCGCGCGATTCCTCAGGTGGAGAGCGAGAGACCGGAGGTCGTGCTGCTCGACGTGCTCATGCCGAAGGCCGACGGCCTCGAAGTGCTCCGGCAGATCAAGCGCATCCATCCGACCTGCGAGGTCATCGTGCTCACCGGTCTCAACTCCCGCCAGCTGGCGGGGAAGGCCATGGAGTGCGGCGCGTTCGACTTCGTCGGAAAACCCTTCGACGTGGTCGAGCTGCGCCGCAAGGTCGGAGAAGCGCTCGACAAGGCGGCGCACAACCGCTCCCGGCCGTAGCCGTTTGCCGCGCGGGCCGCAATGACAGGGGTTTTCCGCAGCCGGGTCTTCTTCCGCCGCTCGTTTTTCGCGCTCTTTCTCGTCGCCGCCCTTTCGGGCGCCTGCGGGAGGCTCAAGCAGTGGGCCTACGAGGGGCTGAGCCGCGATGAATGGCAGCAGCCCGATCGGGTCGTCGAGTCGCTGGCGCTCCGCCCCGGCGACAGGGTGGTCGACCTCGGCGCCGGCGGAGGTTACTTCACGTTTCGCCTCGCTCGCGCGGTCGGCCCGGCCGGCAAGCTCTACGCGGTCGACATCGATCCCGACATGATCGAGCTCGTCGCGGAGCAGGCGCAGCGCGAGGGGTTCGCCAACGTCCAGACGGTGCTGGCGGCCTCCGACGATCCACGGCTCCCGGACCGCGAGATCGACCTGGTTTTCGCCGCCAACACTTACCACCATATCGGGAACCGGGTCGCCTACTTTCGCAACCTGCGAAAGTACCTCGCGCCCGGCGGGCGCGTTGCGATCGTCGAGTTCGACGAGCGCTCCTGGTTCTCCGGCGTGGGAGGGCATCACACGCCCGCGGCCCTCATCCTCGACGAGATGAACCGGGCCGGCTACGAGCTGCGCGGGCGGTTCGATTTCCTCGACCGTCAGTCGTTTCAAATCTTCGCTCCGCGCGGCGACGCGGCCTCCCCGCACAAGGGGCCCGGCGGTCCTCCGTCCCTTGCTCCACCGGGCGAAAATAGGTAACGTACTCCCCGACGGGAGACCTCTTGTCCAAGACGTACGTCCTCAAAAGCACGAACCACAGCGCCCGGCGTCCGTCCGGCGTCGACTACCGCAAGGAGCTGAACGACGCGCAGTACCAGGCGGCCACGCTGGTGGAAGGACCGCTCCTGATCGTCGCCGGCGCAGGCACGGGCAAGACCCGGACGCTGGTCTACCGCGTCGCCCACCTGGTCGACGTCGGCGTCGACCCGCGCTCGATCCTGCTCTTGACCTTCACGCGGCGCGCCGCCGAGGAGATGCTTCGCCGCGCCAGCCTGCTGGTCGACAAGCGCTGCAGCGAGGTCGCCGGCGGTACGTTCCACTCCTTCGCCAACGTCGTGCTGCGCCAGCTCGGGCGACACGTCCAGCTGCCGCCGTCGTTCACGATCATGGATCGGTCGGACACCGAGGACGCGCTCCAGCTGCTGCGCACGGAAATGGGCTTGCACCAGAAGGAGCGCCGTTTTCCGCGCAAGCAGACCGTCGCCGAGATCTTCAGCACGGCGGTCAACAAGCAGACCTCGGTGCCGGACCTGGTCGAGCGCGACTACCCGCACCTGCTCGAGTCGCTCGACGATCTCGTGCGACTGCAGGAGCGCTACCGGGCCTACAAGGAGGCCAAGGCGCTGGTCGACTACGACGACCTGCTGATCAAGCTGCGCGACCTGCTGCGCCAGCGCGAGGATATCTGCTGCCGGCTCTCCGAGCGCTACCGCTTCCTCATGGTCGACGAGTACCAGGACACCAATCCGCTGCAAGCCGAGATCATCCGGCTGCTCGCGGCCACGCACGACAACGTCGCCGTGGTGGGCGACGATGCGCAGAGCATCTACTCGTTCCGCGGCGCGGACTTCCGCAACATCATGGACTTCCCCAAGGCTTTTCCGGGAACCCGCATCATCAAGCTGGAGGAGAACTACCGCAGCACGCAGCCGATTCTCGACCTCACGAACGAGATCATCCGGCGAGCCCGCGAGCGCTACGAGAAGCGGCTCTACACGCGCAAGCGGCACGGCGCCGTTCCGCTCCTGGTCCAGGCGGAAAGCGAGCAGATGCAGTCGCGCTTCGTCTGCCAGAAGATCCTGGAGCTGCGCGAGGAAGGGGTGCCGCTCTGGGACATTGCGGTGCTGTTCCGCTCGAGCTTCCACTCGTTCGACCTGGAGCTGGAGCTGGCGCGCCACAACATACCGTTCATCAAGCGCGGCGGCTTCCAGTTCATGGAGACCACCCACATCAAGGACCTGCTGGCGCACCTGCGCGTGCTGGCCAACCCGCGCGACTCCATCTCCTGGAACCGGGTCCTGCTGTTGCTCGAAGGCGTCGGCCCCCAGATGAGCCAGAAGATCGGCGAGAGGCTGATCGAGGAGCCGCAGCCGTTCGAGGCGCTGCGCTCCTTTCCCGCCAAGGACCGGGTCGCGCACGGCCTCAAGACCCTCGCCCAGGTGCTGCAGGCCGCGGCCTCGGCGGAGCGCCCGGCCGAGCAGACGCAATACCTCATGCAATACTACGCCCCGCTTCTCAAACGCACGCATCCGGACGACTACCCGAAGCGCCTGCGGGACCTCGAGCATTTCCAGGGCATCACGGAACGGTACCGGAGCCTGGAGCGACTGCTCTCGGACATGGCGCTGGAGCCGCCGACCGACAGCGTCGCCGGAACGCTGGCGGTGGACCCCGACGAAGGACCGCTGGTCCTGTCGACGATCCATTCCGCGAAGGGTCTGGAATGGCACTCGGTCTTCATCATCTGGGCACTGGAGGGGCGCTTCCCGTCCTTTTACAACATGAACAGCGAGGAGGAGCTGGAGGAAGAGCGGCGCCTGCTCTACGTCGCCGCCACCCGGGCCAAGGAAAACCTTTTCATCAGCTACCCGATCAAGATCTTCGACCGCGGCTTGAGGATGGTGCTGTCGCGTCCTTCCCAGTTCATCGAGGGAATTTCCGAGGATTTGCTCGAGCCCGTGACGGTGGTGGACGAGGAACGCAGCTGGGGGTGGGAGTAGACGAACCATGGTACACTTGCTGCTCAATGTCGTCGTCTTCGTGAGCGGCGGCGTCCTGATGGGACTGGAGATCGTCGGCAGCCGGGTGCTCGCCCCCTATTTCGGCAGCTCGATCTTCGTCTGGGGAAGCCTGATCTCGGTGGTGATGGCGGCGCTCAGCCTGGGGTACTACTGGGGCGGGTGGCTTTCGGCCCGCGAGCCGTCGTACGGCAAGCTGCTCGTGCTGCTCCTGATTCCCGGCGTTCTCATCTTTTTCCTGCCGTTCGTCTATCCCACGGTGAACGAGTGGATCGCCGGGATCGATTTCGGGACCCGGCTCAATCCGCTGATCGCCTGCAGCATCTATTTTCTGCTTCCAGGCGTGTTCCTGGGAACGATCTCGCCCTACGTCATCCGCCTCGCCGCCACCCGCCTGGCGACCGTCGGAAGCACCGCCGGAACCCTTTACGCGGTCTCGACCTGCGGCAGCATCTTCGGCACGCTGCTCACGGCTTTTTACCTCATCCCCGTGATGGGCGTGAGCAACATCATCCACTCGCTCGGGCTCACGCTGATCGCACTGTCCTTCGTGGTCGTGCCGCTGGTGCGGCTGCGGAGCCCGGCGCTCGGCCGCGCGGTCGCGGCGCTCTCCGTGATCGGGTCGGTGCTGGCTTCCTGGCCTTTACCGACATGGGCTCGCGTGCGCACGATCCTGGAAAAGGACACCTTTTATCATCGCATCCGCGTGGAGGAGGACGACGAGGCGCGCTACCTGTACTTCGACCGCACGTTGCAGAGCGCGATGAACCTCAACGACCCCACGGCGCTGAGGCTGACGTACTCCCGTTACACCTCGCTCGCCTTCGTCTTCCGGCCCGACGCCAGGAAGATGCTGCTGATCGGCCTCGGCGGCGGCTCGATCCCGAAAAAGGTCCAGAAGGAGTTTCCGGACCTGGAGATCGACGCGGTCGAGATCGACCCCGAGGTGATCCGGATCGCCAGGAGCCACTTCAACGTGCGCGAAGGAAAGAACCTGCGCATTCACGCGCAGGACGGCCGCCTGTTTCTCGCGCGGACGCAGAATCTGTACGACATCATCCTGATCGACGCCTACTACAGCGACGCGATGCCGTTTCACCTGGCGACCCGCGAATTCTTCGAGCTCGCGCAGAAAAAGCTGACGCCGAACGGAATCGTGGTCACCAACCTCATCAGCGCCGTCACCGGTCCGTCGGGCAGGATCGCGCGCGCCTTCGTCAAGACCCAGCGGCGCGTCTTCCCCCAGACCTACATCTTCGCCGCGCGGCGGCCCGACAACGTGAGTATCGAGACGGTTCAGAACGTGATCGTGGTCGCCACCAAGGACAAGCGCCGGCTCGACATCAGAGAGATTCTCCGCCGGGCGTCCGCGCTCGATCGCGGCCTTTTTCCGGACCGCATCAGCGACATCGGCGTGGCCTACTACGACGGCGCCCTGCCGGACCATGACGTTCCGGTGCTCACCGATGACTACGCGCCGACGGACAATCTGCTGCATCCTTAGCGCAGCCCTTCTTTCCTCCTGCGCCGCCGTCGGCCCCGAGCCGCGCCATCGCGTCGTCCGCGTCAAAGCGCTCGCGAGCCCCGGCCTGAGAGAGCGCAACCCGCGATGGCCGGAAGAGGTCCGCGGCCTCGTCGAGGCCGCTTCCGACTACTACGAGCGCGAATTCGGCATCCGGCTGATCACCGAAAGCGCCGCGGCGTGGCCGGGGGAACCCGTTGCTTCGACTCTGGAGCTCCTGTCCCGGCTGAAACGGGAGTTTTCTCCGAGGAAGTCCGCCGGCCGGTACGACATCGTGATCGCCTTCACCGCGGAAGCTGGCAGCCGCTACTTCAGATCGGGACGGCCACGCGTCGACCGGATCGGCAACTGCCGCGAGGGGCTCGGCCGGTACGTCGTCGCGCCCGTGACGGAACCCTTCCGCTACACCGGAATCCGGGACGAACCGAAATACGACGTCGCCGTTCTGATCCACGAGCTGGGCCATGTCTTCGGCGCCGAGCACGTCGACGACCCGAGCTCCGTCATGCACGAGCGCTTCGAATACCGCTCCGAGTTTGATATGAAGAACCGGAACGTGATCCTGAAAAACCGCGAGTGCCCCTTCGCCGACGAATAGCGGGCCGGTCCCGGCTCCCGGCGAAACGGCGCCCTGCTCCCCATGCTGTCGAACGTCCGCGTCGTCCTGGTTCACCCGCGAGGCTCCGGCAACGTCGGCTCGGTGGCGCGCGCGATGAAGAATACGGGCCTTACCGACCTCGCGATCGTCGGCAAAGCGCGCACCGGGACCTTCTGGGCCCGGGCCATGGCGGTGCACGCGCGAGACATCCTCGCGCGGGCGCGCGCCTATCCGACCCTGCGGGACGCGGTGGCCGACTGCTCGCTGGTGGTCGGGACCACCTGCCGTTCCGGCCTCTACCGCAGGCACAGCCGCACGGCGCGAGAGCTCGCGCCCGAGATCGCCGCCGCGGCGCGCGCGGGCAAGGTGGCGCTCGTGTTCGGCCCCGAAGACCATGGGCTCACGAACCGGGACCTCGAACCGTGCCAGCTCCTCTTGACGATCCCCGCGCATCCGGACTATGCATCGTTCAACGTCGCCCAGGCGGCGGCCATCTGCCTTTACGAGATCTACGTCGCCTTCCTGGGATCGCCGCCGGAGCCGGAGATCGACCGCGCTCCGGCGGAAAGCGTCGAGCGGCTCTTCGACCGGATGCGCTCGTCGCTCCTCAAGATCGGCTTTCTGGACTCCGAGAACCCGGAGCACATCCTGCTCGCCCTGCGGCGGATTCTCGGGCGGGCCGGCCTCGAGGACAAGGACGTGCGGATCCTTACCGGGCTGTTTCGCCAGATCGAGTGGTACGCGGGGCGGGGCTGGAAGGTCGTTGAGGAAAAGCAAAAGCGCGGGATCAAGATCCGCTGAGGAGCCTGCATGAACGTCAACCGTTTCGAGCGTGAAAAGACCGCCATCCTGTTTTTCGACATCTTGAACGGCTACTATCACCACGCCGGCGACGCCGCCAGGGCGCGCATGAAGCCGTGGATCGACAACGCCGTGCGCCTGATGAAGGCCGGGCGGCAGGCTTCCATCCCGATCTTTTTCGCCAGGGGCAATCACCGTCCCGACGGCGCGACCTCGGCCCTCCTGCTGACGGACACCGACAACGCCCTGCGGCCGTGGCCCGGCGGCGAGGTGAGCAAGCCCTCGATGCGCGTCTACGCGGGGAGCGAGAGCTCGGAGGTCATCCCCGAGCTGGAGCCTCAACCCGACGATTATTACATCCCGAAGTACCGGTGGAGCGCCTTTCACCAGACCTATCTGGACCTCGCGCTGCGCGCGCGCGGCATCGATACCGTGGTGATCTCCGGCGGCTCCACGGAGGTGGGCGTCGCCGCCACGGTTTACTCGGGGCGCGACCTGGACTACTACATGATCGTCGTAAGCGACGCCTGCGGAACGTCCCACGATCAGCGCGCGCACGATTTCCTGATGGAGCTCGTCTTTCCCCGGATGGCGCGCGTCCGCACGACCGACCAGGTCGTCGCGATGATCGAGAAAAGCCGGGCCTGAACCCCGCCGGCAGGCGGCAGACAACGGAGGTCGAACCCATGGCATCGAACGGCAATCCCCCTGTCGGCATCCGTCACAAGATCCGCCAGGTCGGGCGCATGGATCTCCCCGGAGGCGGGTCGATCGTCGTCGAGAACGGCTACGCCTACGTCGGCCACATCGAGCCGCCGCTGGGAACTTCCATCATCGACGTCCGCGACCCCAAGAACCCCCGGCTCGTCGCGCAGCTCGAGGTCCCCGAGGGCATCCACTCCCACAAGGTCCGGGTGAGCGGCGACGTGATGCTCGTCAACTACGAGCGCTACAAGACTCAGAAAGAGCCCCAGGGCGGGCTCAAGATCTTCGACATCTCCAACCGCGCCAGGCCGAGGGAGATCGCCTTCTTCGAGGCCGCGGCCAAAGGCGTGCACCGGTTCACTTTCGACGGCCGCTATGCCTACCTTTCCCCGCACATGGAGGGCTACGTCGGCAACATCGCGCTGATCTTGGACCTGAAGAACCCGGAAAGGCCGGAAGAGGTGGGCCGCTGGTGGATGCCCGGCCAGTGGACGGCCGGCGGCGAGACGCCGACCTGGCACGGCTGGGACCATCGCTGCCACCATCCGATCCGCCGCGGGGATCGGCTCTACATCAGCTACTGGCACGGCGGCTTCGCCATCGTCGACATCTCGGATATGTCCAGGCCGAGGACGCTGAGCATCTTCGACTGGAGCCCGCCGTATCCCTGCCCGACCCACACCACGCTCCCCCTGGCCGGCAGGATCATGGACCGCGACTTCATGATCGTCACCGACGAGGAGGTCGGCGAAAAGCTCATGCCCACGCCGAACGCGTTTCTCTGGGTCGTGGACATCACCGAGGAGACCCGGCCGATCCCCGTGGCCAACTACATGATTCCGTACGACGGCGAGTCGAAGCCGGGAAGCCGCTTCGGCGCCCACCAGCCGGCGGAGCAGGTTTACGACCACATCCACTACGTCACCTGGTTCGCGGGCGGGCTGCGAGCGCTCGATCTGTCCAACCCGTTCGCGCCCAGGGAGGTGGGCTACTACGTGCCGTTTCCCGGCCGGGGGCAAAAGGCGGTTCAGAGCAACGACGTGTTCCGCGCGCCCGACGGCCTCCTCTATCTCGTCGACCGCCTCGACGGTCTCGAGATCCTGGAGCCGGAGATCTAGCGCTCGAATCGCGGGAACGATTCGAGCGGTTCAAACCCGTCGAACGGCTACGGTTTGAACGGTTCGAACGGCTTGAGCGATCGTTTACGAACCCCGCGCCTTCTTGATCTCTTCGAGCTCTTCGAGGGTTTTCGGCCAGTCCGATCTGAGCAGCCGCGAGAGCGCGCGGTCCGCGAGCAGCTTCCCCTCGGTCTGGCAGGTCGCGCAGTAGTTCGTTTCGTTTTCCGCGTAGACGATCCGCTGCACGGGCGAGCCGCACACCGGGCAGGGCCGGCGGTATCTGCCGTGGACCGCCATCGCGGGATGAAAGGCGGTTACCTTTTCGGGAAAGCCTCCTGCCCGTTCGCGCCCCAGCCGCTCCGTCCACTCGCGCAGAGTCTCCTGCGCCGCGTGATGCAATCGCGCGATCTCCTCCCGTGTCATCCGCGCCGTGAGCCGCACCGGAGAGAGCCGCGCGCGGTGCAGGATCTCGTCGGAGTAGGCGTTGCCGATTCCGGAAAAGATCCGTGGATCCGTGAGCGCGCGCTTGAGGGTGTGGTTTTCCCGCGTGAGCGCGGCGGCGAACGCCTCGAGGTCCGCCTCCGGCACCTCGATCCCTCCCGGGTCGTGCTGCCGTAAAGCATCCTCGCCGCGCACGAGGTGGAGCGCAGCGCGCTTCTTGGCGCCCGCCTCCGTGAGCAGCAGCGTGCCGTTGGAAAAGTCGAACGCCGCCTGGCCGTACTTCCGGGGGATTGCGGCCTTCGGCGGCTTCCAGTGGAGCCGCCCGGCGACCATCAGATGAACGATCATGAAGAGCCCGCCTTCGAGCTCGAAGACGACGCGCTTCCCCAGCCGGCGAAGGGCGAGCAGTCGCTTCCCTTCGGCGGATTGAACAGGCGGATCGTACGACCTGAGGAGGAACGGGCTCGCGACGCGGACGCGCTGGAGCGTTCGGCCGAGCGCCCGCTCCGAGAGCGCCTCGATGTAAACCGCAACGTCCGGAAGCTCGGGCATCGGCCGAAGACCGGGTCGCCTCCCGCGGCGCTGGCGATCCTCCGTCAGGCGGACTGCCGCCCGAGCTGACCGCTTTCTCTCAGCGCGAGGAATTCTTTGGCCTGCATCGGGAAGAGCACGCCGAGCAGAATGTCCTCGTCGCTCTTGGCCAGCGGACCGAGATTCTCGACCGCCTTGTCCCAGTCAGCCGGATCGGCAAGCTCCCCCGCGCGCAGCGAGTAGTCGGGCTCCTTGTCCTTCATCACCTTGCGGATCAGCTCCCTGCTGACCGGCCCCGGCGGACGGCCGTATTTCCCCTTGACGTAGTCGGCGGTTTCTTTCGTGATGATCTTGTAGCGTTCGCCCGCGAGCACGTTCAGCACCGCCTGAACGCCGACGATCTGGCTCGTCGGCGTGAGCAGCGGCGGGTGGCCGAGATCCCGCTCGACGTTCGGCGTCTCCTTCAAGGCGGCCTCCATCAGGTCCATCCTCTTGGCCTCCTTGAGCTGCGCGACCATGTTGGAGATCATGCCGCCCGGGATCTTGTGGATGAAGACGTCGCCGCTGACGCCGGTGTAACCCGTCTCGTATTTCTCGTACTTCTCCTTGATCTGCCGGGTGATCCGGGCGGGTTCTTCCAAAAGCTTGAGGTCGATGCCCGGGTCGAACGGCGTCCCGCTGAGCGAGGCGATCATCGATTCGGTGGCGGGATGCGACGAGCCGAAGGAGAGCGGCGACAGCACGGTGTCGATCATGTCCACGCCGGCGAGGATCGCCATCCAGTGGCACATGCTCGAGGTGCCGCCCATGTCGTGACAGTGGAGCAGCACGGGCAGCTTGTCCCCGGCCCGCTCCTTGATGCCGCGGACGATCCGGTAGCTGTCGAACGGGGTCAGGATCCCGGTGGCGTCCTTGAGCGAAAGCCAGTCCGCGCCGATGTCGATCAGCTGCTCCGCGTACTCCATCCATTTCTCCAGCGTGTGCACGGGGCTCACCGTGTAGTTCACCTCCACGTGCGCCTCGCCGCCGAGCTCCTTCACCGCGCGCGTCGCCGACTCGATGTTGCGGAAGTCGTTGGTGGCCTCGAAGATGCGGAACACGTGGATCCCGTTGGCGATCGCCCGCTCGACGAATTTCCACACGATCCGGTCGGTGTATGGCCGGTAGGCGAGGATGTGCTGGCCGCGCAGCAGCATCTGCAGCCTGGTTTTCGGCATCACCGCCTTGATCCGTCTCAGCCGCTCCCACGGGTCTTCCTTGAGATAGCGCATGCAGACGTCGAAGGTCGCTCCTCCCCAGACCTCCACGGCGTAGAAGCCGCAGCCGTCGAGCGCGGCGCAGAGCGGAAGCAGGTCGTCGGTGGTGACGCGCGTGGCGAGCTTGCACTGCTGGCCGTCCCGCGGCGTGAGGTCGGTGATCTTCACCCGCCGGCTCCCCGGCGGCTCCTTCAGCAGGCTTCCAAGATCCTCGGCCAGGCGTTCCAGGATCGCGTCGGCGCTCATGAGCGGACTCCCTTCCAGGCAAGTTCCCTGCCTCGTTATAGGCCATTTTGCCCGCCGCATCAAAGCGTCGCGCCGCGCGGGGCGAACCTGCAACGAGGCGGGCGTCTTGCTTTTCCGCTTCGCATCCTTTAGAAGTTCGGCATTTGCCGCCGGCTCCCGCCCGTAGCTCTTCCGACGACAGCCACTGGCGTGCGGCACTGACCGCCGCCCTCTCCAATCTCATGCCCTCGATGGCGGTGGCGACGCTCGGCATCTCGCTGCCGGAGGTGAGGCGGGCGTTCTCGCTCACCGAGGTCGAGGCCGGGAGCCTGTTCGCCGTGATGATGCTCGTGGCGGCGGTGACCAGCGCCGCGGCCGGCCGCCTCGCCGACAGGATCGGCAGGAAAACGGTGCTCGTGAGCGGTTTGACTCTCCTGGCGCTCGGGTTCGGCGGCGCGGGCGCGAGCGGCGGGCGCCCCGAGTTTTTCCTCTCCCTCGCCGCCACCGGGATCGGCTACGGCTTCACCCCGCCCTCGCTCTACGCGATCATGTCCGATCTGCTGCCGCGGCGGCGCGGCCTTGCCGCAAGCCTCGTTTCCGTGGCGTACGGCGTCGGCGGCGCGCTCGGGGCCGTGCTTTCGAGCCGGCTGATCGCCGCCCGCGACTGGCGTGCCGCCTTCGCCGCCGTCGCGGGGATCGCCGCAGCGGACATGCTGCTGCAGCTGAGCACCGTCCGCGATCGACGCCGCTCCACGGCGGCGGCGCGCAAGGTCCCGTTCCGGGACGCCGCCGCGGCGCCCGTCCTGCTTCTCGCCTTCGCCGAATTCGTCGGCGGATCGGTGTTCTGGAGCTCGGCTGCCTGGACTCCGACGCTGCTGCGCGAGGCGAAATCGCTTACGCTGGAGGAAACCGGCTGGGTCATGGGGCTGCTGAGCGTTGCGAACATGCTCGGCTCCTTCGCCCTGGGCGCGCTATCGGACCGCTTCGGGCGCAAGCCGGTCATCGTCCTGAGCGCGCTCCCCGCCGCGGCCGCCGCGTTCGTCGTTTTCTACTGGCTCCAGTCGGCGCCCGCAATTGCGGCGGGGATCTTCATCTTCGGCACGCTCAAGGCGTCGGTGCCCGCTCTCGTGGTGGCGCTCGCCCAGGAAACCGCGCCCCCCGGCGCCGCCGGCACCGCCAGCGGGATCATCATGGCCTTGCACTACGCCGCGGGCGTGCTGGCCCCTTTGGCCGCCGCCCGCCTGATCGCCGCGGCCGGAGACATCGTCGTCGCGATGGTCCTTGCAGCCTCGATCCCGTTGCTGCTGTACGGCGCCCTGATCGGGGCCGTTCGGGAGCCCGCGCTCGACGGGGGAGTCACAGGCGACCGATGAGCAGTTGGCGCCGCTTCGGGCTCCGCCTGGCGGCGTTCAGCGCCTAATGTCCGTCGCTCCATCAAGCGGGCTTCCTGGTTCCCGGTTTCTGTCCGTGCCGGTCTCCCCTGCCTGGTCCGCGATCGTCCGACATTGAACTTGAACCGCCGCGAAGCGGCGGAGCGATCGAACGGCTTGAACGGTTTGAACGGGAGCGAAGCGACTCTCAGCCCAGCCATCCGAGAACCGCCGCCAGCGCCGTTCCCGCCATCATTCCCGCCACCGGGCTTTGCGTGCGGTGCGCGACAAGAGCCGCCGCGGCCAGCGCCGCCACGCGCCGCGGCGCGGCGTTACTCTCGAACCGTCCGCCGGTCATGAAGAGCGTCATTGCGACGATGCTGCAGATGAGGGCGTAGGAAAGGCAGCGAAGCCAGCGGTCCCAGCCCTCGGGAAACCTCCGCCCGACCAGGAGAACCTGCGGCACGACGCGGAGCGCGTAGGCCATGAGGCCCATGATCAGGATGACGCCCGTGCGATCCATCGCTCCAGACTCCATCCCGCCGTGGCGACCGCTGCGGCCGACAGGAGCCATCCCCAGTCCGCGCTCGCCGCTCCCGCGGGCACGGCGAGCACCAGACTCGCAAGGCAGATCTGCCGGGCCGTGCGGTCGCGCGCCTCGACCGCCAGCAAGCCCGTAAAGTAGCCCGGCAGGATGAATTTGAGCGCCTCCTCGAAACCCGGCGGCACGCTCAGCGCAAAGCCGTACCCCGCCGCCGTGCCGGCCACCCAGACGAGAAAGCTGCTTGCCCCAACCCCGAGAAAAAAGCATAGGTTGCGCTGTCCCGCGCCGGGCGGCGATGGCGCCGCCGAGGCCTCTTTCTGGAACTGCAGGTAAGGAACGATGAAGCTGCTCGCGCTGACGAAATGCGAGGCGAGAAGCAGCTTCAGGCGGGGCGTGCCGCCGAAATAAGGAGCGAGGCCGGCGCTCATCGGCAGGAAGCGCAGGTTCATGAGAAAGCCGGTGATCAGGACCTGCAGCGCCGGCCTTCCCTCGCTGAGCGGCCCCAGAACCGCGAACTGCGCCGGACCGGAGTAAACCCACGCCGACATGAACACCACCTCGGCGAGCGGGAGGCGGTGGGTCTGCGCGGCGATTCCCCAGGCGATCGAAGACGGAACGAACGCGATCCAGATCGGGACCGCGGCCCTCATTCCCTGGCCAAACCGGCGACCGGAAAAGAGCATCGGCCTTCCTTAGCGAACGCTGGACGAAAGTTCAAACGAAATCCCCGCAAGCGTCAACGGGCAGAAGAGCTCCGTTTCGCGTAGAGCGCTCGCTTGACGCCCGGCCGGCGGTTGCCATATGAAGCGTGGCGGAGGGAACGGACTTGAAGATCACCGGTCTCGAGATCCTGCAATTGCGCAATATCCCGGTCACCCCGCCGCTGTTCGAGCAACCGCTCCGTGTCGCCGCGCGCCTGCTCCGAATCAAGACCGACGAGGGCATCACCGGCACCAGCCAGATCGGCGGCTTCATGCATTCCGCGACCATGGCGTTTCTCCGCGACGATCTGGCGCCTTTCCTCGAGGGCCGGGACCCGCTGGAGACGGAGCGGCTGATGCACGAGATGCTGTGGAAATTCAACAGCCGCGCTCACGGCGGCGTCTGGAGCTTCGCGGCAAGCGCCGTCGACGTCGCGCTGTGGGACATCAAGGGAAAGTTCTACAAGACGCCGGTGTGGCGCCTGCTCGGAGGCGCGCAAAAGTCGCTCCCGGCTTACGTCACCTTCGGTCTCCGCGCTTACGACCCCGACGCGCTCATCGAAGCGGCGCGATACTGGGTCGCGGCGGGGCAGACGCGGCTCAAGATCCAGGTCGGGCGGCTCGACGCCCGCGGACGGACGGATCCGAGCGGCGCCGGATCGTCGCATCGCGAGGAGAGCCCCGCGGAAGACGAACGAAGGGTCCGCGCCGTTCGGGAAGCCGTGGGGGAGAAAGTCGAGCTGATGGTCGACGCGAACTGCCTGATGAAGTACGACACGGCGCTCAGATGGTGCAAGCGGCTCGAGCCGTACGACTTGATGTGGTTCGAAGAGCCGATCGTGAGGAACGATCGGGCTTTACTGGCGGAGCTGCGCCGGCGAACCCGCATCCCGATCGCCGCCGGTCAATGGGACGGCTTCTACACGCTCTGCGATCTCGTCAGAGCCGGAGCCGTGGACTTCTTGAACATCCATGTCCTTTCGGTCGGCGGCTTCACGATGGGGATGAAGGCGGCGGGCGTGGCGCAGGCGTTCAGCCTTCCGGTCGGGAACGGGGATCAGTTCGACCTGCATCTGCACGCCGCCGTGCCCAACGGGTGGCGCGCGGAGTTCCACGTGAGCAACTGGCTCCTGTGGAAGACGCTTTACAAAGAAGTCCCGGAGCCGGTTCAGGGCTGGGTGACCTTGAGCGAACGGCCGGGACTGGGCCTGGAGCTCAACGACGACGCCGTCCGCGAATACGGCGGATGACCGCTTCTGCGCGGCCCGATTTTTCCCGGAAGCGTACCGGATTATTTGCCGAGGATCTTTCTCGCCCGCTCCAGGACTTCGGGAGGCGCGTCGAAGATGTCCCGGACCAGCTGCTCCAGTTCCTCCCCCGAGGTCGGTTCGACGTCCAGTCGCGCTTTCTTCGCCTCGGCGCGAAGCTCGGGGTCGTTCAGCACTTTTTGATATGCCTCCCTCAGGATCCTGATCCTGTCCGCGGGCGTGCCCGGCGTCACCATCATCGGCCGGCCGAAATCGCCCGCCGCCAGCACGATCTGCGCCGCCCGGCGGCTCGCCGTCGAGACCTTGTGCTGATCGAAAATCTCTTGAAGCGTCGGCACGTCGGCCGCGCGGGAATCCCGCGTGCGCGCCGTCTGGATGAGATGCCGGTCGAACCCCTTCTTGTGCCAGGAATCGAACGGCTCGCGCCCGAAATGAGCCGAGGTGCTGTGGGCCCGGCAGACCACCTCCCCCTTCTCCACTGCCAGATCGATCTCGCTTCCTCCCGGGTAGCCCTGCACGGTGTTGAACCTCGCCCCGACGGATTCCTCCAGGACCTTGGAGAGGATGTAGTCGCTGCTCGCGGTCCCGGTCGACCCGCATTTGGGCGGCTCCTTGGCCTTGATGATGTCCGCGATCGTCTTGTACGGCGCGTCGGCCCGCATGTAGAAGATCACCGATTCCACCGCAGGCGAGCCGATCCAGTGGAACTTGCGCAGGTCGAACTGCACCTCTTTGCGCCCGACCAGCTGGTCGACGTAGAGGCTGTTCAGGGGCATCACCGCGGTCAACCCGTCGGGGCGGGCGACGTTGAAGACATGGTTGGCGGCGATCACCGAGCCGGCCCCGGGCATGTTCTGAGCGATCACCTCGGGCTGGCCGGGAATGTACCTGCCCAGGTGTCGAGCCAAGAGACGGCCCCAGCGGTCGTAGAACCCTCCCGACGTCGATCCGATCACGATGCGAAGCGTCTTTCCTCTGTAAAACGGCTCCGTCTGCCCTGCGGCTCGGGGGTTGTGGGTAAGAAAAGCGCCGAGGAAGCAGAGGATCCACGCAACTCTTACGGCCGCCTTGTTCATGACCGTCTCCTTTGGGTTTCGGCCCGCGGCTCGGCCGGACGTCGAGCCGCCGGTCTTCTGCGAAAGACGATTCTTGTCTTCACACGCTGATTCCGGCCGGGACAAGCTGCCCCCTATCAGACTGCCGTTGCGGCTGTCAATCGCGAGCCGCGCGCGGATCGATCGGATTGAAATCGGCCGCGCCTTGTGCGAACCTGAATTTTCCCATGGCGAAGCAGGCAGGAACCCTTCTGCGCGACTTGCCGTCGATCGATCGCCTCGTCAGCCATCCGAAGTGCCAGGCGCTGCTGCGCCGCTACAACCGCGACTACCTGATCCGGACGTGCCGCCGAGTGCTCGACGAAATCCGGGGCGAGCTCCGGCAAGGCGGCAGCCTTCCGCCCGGCGCCTTGAGCGAGCCCGCCGTCCTCGAGCGCGTCGAGCGGGAAGTCGAGATCGAAAGCCGCCCCGGCTTGGCCCGGGTGGTCAACGCCACCGGAACGATCCTGCATACCAATCTCGGGCGCGCCCTCCTGTGCGACGCGGCCATCGATGCCGTCGTCTCGGTCGCAGGCCGGCCCGTCAACCTGGAATACGATCTCGCCGAGGGCCGGCGCGGGCGGCGCGAGCAGATCGTCGAGAAGCTCCTGGTGCAGCTGACCGGCGCCGAGGCCGCGACCGTGGTCAACAACAACGCCGCGGCGGTGCTCCTGGGGCTGAACACGCTCGCCGACGGCAGAGAGGTGATCGTCTCCCGCGGCGAGCTGATAGAGATCGGCGGCTCCTTTCGGATCCCCGAGATCATGGCGAAGAGCGGCGCGGTCCTGAGGGAAGTCGGCAGCACCAACCGCACCCACCCCGAGGACTACGAGAAGGCGATCGGGGAAAAGACCGCGCTGTTGCTGAAAGTCCATACGAGCAACTACCGGATCGTCGGCTTTTCCTCGGAGGTGACGCTCCCCGAGCTCGTCGCGATCGGCCGCAGGCACAATCTTCCCGTGATGGAGGATCTCGGCAGCGGCGCGCTGTTCGATCTCGGCCGCTACGGTCTGCCGAAAGAGCCGGTGGTCGCCGACAGCCTCGCGGCCGGCGCCGATCTGGTCACGTTCAGCGGCGACAAGATCCTCGGCGGACCTCAGGCGGGCTTGATGGTCGGAAAGAAGGACCTGATCGCCCGGATCAACAAGAACCATTTGCAGCGAGCGCTCCGCTGCGGGAAGCTCACCCTGGCCGCTCTCGAGGCGACGCTCCGCCGCTACGTCCAATCGCCGGAGATCGTCCGGGAGATCCCGACGCTCCGGGCCTTTGTCCGGCCTGTGGAGGAAATTCGCGCGGTGGCCGAGCAGGCCCTGCCGCGACTGCAGGCGGCGCTCGGGGCGGAATACCGCTTCACGCTGCGCGACTCGACCTCCCAGATCGGCAGCGGGGCCCTGCCGACCGAGGAGCTCCCGACCGTGGTGATCGCCATCGAGCATCCGAGCGAGAGCGCGGAGCGGATCGCGCGTCGGTTTCGCGCCGCGGATCCGCCGATCATCGGAAGGATCAAGGATGGCTGTTTTCTGCTCGATCCGAGAGCGATCCTCGAACCCTCGGATCTGGTCCCGAACTTCCCCGGCGGCGCCTGATTCCTTCGTCTTGCCGCGCCGGCCGGGGACCGCGGACCGGCGACCGGCATGGGCGTTCGATCGGCGTCTCCCGGCGCCGGGCGGCCGGAGCGGAGCAAGCGGTTGAACCGCTTGAACGGTTTGAACTGGAGCGAAGCGACTTTTATCTTTTGAACCGCCGAACATGCCCTACATTATCGGCACCGCGGGACACATCGATCACGGCAAAACCAGCCTCATCAAGGCGTTGACGGGCCAGGATACCGATCGGCTCAAGGAAGAAAAAGAGCGCGGCATCTCGATCGATCTGGGGTTCGCCCACCTGACGCTGCCCGACGGCACCGAAGCAGGCGTCGTCGACGTGCCAGGCCACGAGCGCTTCATCCGCAACATGCTGGCCGGCGCTCACGGAATGGACCTGGTGCTCTTCACCGTCGCCGCCGACGACGGCGTGATGCCGCAAACCGAGGAGCACCTGGACATCGTCCACCTTCTCGGCGTCAAGATGGCGATCTTCGTCATCACCAAGGCCGATCTCGTGCCGCCGGCGCGCATCGCCGAGGTCGAGGAAGAGATCGGCATCCTGACGCTTGGCACCGCGCTCGAGGGAGCGCCCGTCGTCGCCGTCTCGACGGTTACCGGGCAGGGGCTCGAGGAATTGAAAACCAGGATTGCCGAGACGCTCAGATCGTGCGATCGGCCGGCGCCGCGCGGCTATTTCCGGCTTCCCGTCGATCGTGCCTTCATCCTCCAGGGCCACGGCGTGATCGTCACCGGGACCGCCCTGAGCGGCGAGATCGGGACCGGGGACCGCGTGCGCTGCCTGCCGGGCGATCAGATCTTTCGCGTCCGCAGCCTTCAGGTCCACGGCCGGCCGGTCGAAAAAGCGGGCTGGGGCCAGCGTGTCGCGCTCAACCTCACCGGCCCGGACCGCGCCGAGGTCGAGCGGGGCCACGTGATCTGCCACGAGAGCATCACCCGGACGTCGGAACGCTTCGACGCCTTTCTCGAGGTCCGGCCGGCGGCCGCCAAGGGCATCAAGAACCATCAGCGCATCCGCGTGCACCTCGGCACCGCGGAACGGCTCGGCAGGATCGTGCTGCTCGGCGGGGAGGAGCGCGTCGAGCCGAAGCAGTCGGCCTTCTGCCAGATCGTGCTCGCCGAGCCGCTGCTGGCGCTCCGCGGCGACCATTTCATCCTCCGCGACGAAACCGCACAGCGGACGCTCGCCGGAGGCACGGTGCTCCATCCCTGGGCCGAGCGGCACAAACGGGGCGAGACCGGACTCGAGGAGAGGCTGGACACGCTGCGTCGGGGCGACCAGGACGCGCTGACGCAGGCGTTGCTCGACGAAAGCAAGGAGTTCGCGCTCCCGGTCGAAGCGATCCAGCAGTTCCTCAACCTCACGGCCGAGGAGCTGGGAGACTCGATCCAGAAGACCGCGGGGCTGCGCTCGTTCAACGCCGAGGGCGAACGCGTCTATACGACGCAGGCGAAATGGGAGCGGCTGCGCCAGGCGCTGCTCGACGCGCTCGGCGCGTTCCATGCGAGCCACCCGCTCGTTCCGGGCATGGACATGGAGGAGCTTCGGGGCAAGCTGCTCTATCGGCTGTCGCCGAAGATTTTTCGCGCGGTCGTGGACACCCTGCTGGCCGAGAAAACGATCGCCAAGGAGGAAAACCTGCTGCGCCTGTCCACGCACCGCGTCCAGCTCGGCGGAGCCGAGAAAGCGCTGATGGAAAGGATCAAGAGGCTTCTCGCCGAGCAGCCCGGGACGCCGCCCGAGCTGAAGGAAATCGAGAAGCATCTCGGCGTCGGCCGGGCGAAGCTCGCCGAAGTGATGCGCCTGCTGGAGCGCGACGGCTCCGTGGTTCGGGTCGCCTCGGAGCTCTATTTCACCGGCGCTTACGTTGACAGGGTGCGGGACCTTCTATATAGGTTCCTATCGGACAAGGGCGAGATCACCGCCGCCGCTTTCCGCGACCTGCTGGGTTCCAGTCGCAAATACACGATCGCCCTGCTAGAGTATTTCGACCGGGTCGGTACGACGGTGCGGATCGGCGATATTCGGCGCTTGAAATCTCCGCCGTCGGGAAAGCCCGACGCGGTCCGTTGAAAGAGTTGGAGATCCCTATGCGATTGGGAAGATCCAGGACCGTGCGACTGACGCAAGAGGTCAAGGCCGCGGGTTGAGCCGCCAAGCTCGGCCCCGCCGACCTCGTGCAAGTTTTGCACAGCCTGCCCAAGTTCAATAACAGCGACATGCTGGTCGGAACGGAAACTTCCGACGACGCGGGGGTGTATCGCTTACGTCCCGACCTGGCCATCGTCAACACCGTCGACTTTTTCACGCCGATCGTGGACGACCCGTACGTCTTCGGCCAGATCGCCGCCACGAACGCGTTGAGCGACGTGTACGCCATGGGCGGCGACCCGAAGACCACGATGAACATCGTCTGCTTCCCGAAAGGCAAGCTGGACCTGTCGATTCTCGGGGAGATCCTCAAGGGCGGCGCGGACAAGGTCAAGGAGAGCGGGGCGGTGGTGGTCGGCGGCCACAGCGTCATCGACGACGAGATCAAGTACGGGATGGCGGTGACCGGCACCATCCATCCCGAGCGCATCTTCCGCAATGTCGGAGTCCAGGAAGGCGACGTGCTGATTCTCACCAAGAGCCTGGGCACCGGCATCATCACCACGGCTCTCAAGAAAGGCAAGGCGTCGAAGGAAAGCGTTGACGAGGCGGTAGAATCCATGACCACGCTCAATGCGACCGCCTCGGCGGTGATGCGGAAGTTTCAGGTGCACGCCTGCTCGGACGTGACCGGCTACGGCATTCTCGGCCATGCCCTGGAGATGGCGAGCGGCAGCGGCGTCACGCTCGTGATCGAGTCGGGGAAGCTGCCACTGATGCGTAGCGCCGCCCGGCTCGCGGAGAAGGGCTACATCACCGGCGGCTGCAAACGCAACCGCGAGTACCTCCAGGACAAGATCACCATCGACCGCTCGATCCGCGAGGGGCTGGTCCAGGTGGCGCTCGACCCGCAGACCTCCGGCGGACTGCTGATCGCCATCGCCAAGCGCCACGCCGCCCGGCTGATCGATGAGCTGCACGCCGCCGGCGTGAAGATCGCGACCGAGGTCGGCTACGCCACCTCGCTCCAGAAAGCCTGGGTGCGCCTGGTCTAGCCCCGGGGACAGGGCGCCGGGGAGCCCGAAGCGTTACGCGGGCGGGGCGTAGAGCTGCAGCAGATTGCCGTCCGGATCGAAGAAGTAGAAACCGCTTCCCGTCGGCCGGTCGACCGACGGAATGCGATGGACTTTCACGCCCCACTCCGCCATCTTTCGTTTCGCCAGCTCGAAGTCTTCGCGGTCGACGATGAAAGCGTGGTGCGTCGCCCCGTCCTCGGCGAGCGCGTCCCGGCGCACGGGCTTCGGGCGTTGAAAGAGAACCACCATGTCGTCACCGGACCGGAGATCGGCACGCTGGAGCCCGTCCCCCATGTCGTCGCGGTTGAGCTTCGCCACCCGCATCCCGAGAACTTCGGTGTAGAACTTGACGGCGTGCGCGACGTCGTTCACCGGAATGCCGATATGATGGACGCCCCTGGTCTTGATCATCGCGGTCCTCCTCGGCGGGCCCGCAAAAGCCGGCGCGAGCACGTCCCGCCAGCCGCACGAGCGCGCTGCGTTCCGGGCGAAGCTGCAACTACCCTCGCCGCCGCGACCTGACCGGCCTTTTCCCGAGCTCGTCTTCCACCCACGTCTTTGCCGCCATCATCGAGGGAAATCCCAGCGTGGTGACGCCGAGCAGGACAACGTGCGAGAGTTCGGCCCGCGTTGCGCCCGCCTCCAGAGCCCGCCGCGTGTGCGAATGGACGGCCCCTTCCATGCCCGCGCCGATCGCCATCGCGAGCTTGATCAGCTCGGTGCTTTTCCTGTCGAGAGGTCCTGCTCTGGACGACAGGGCGCCCAGCTGATCGTAGGCTTTCCAGATCTCCGGGTGCGCGCGCTTGAAGGTTTCGTAAGGCCGCGGAAGTTTCATGGTCAAAGGCTCCTCTCGTGATTTCTTGCGCTCTGCGAGACCGCCCCCTTCTATCACAGGAAAGTTGGCGCCGCCAATCCGCCGGCGCCTCCGGAAGCAAGCCATCGCCACGCGCTCGCTCCGGAGTGCAGCCGCTGCGGCTGCAAAGTGATCGGCTACCGTCGAGGCGGACGGTGTTTTCTACTGCTGCGCGCGCTGCGCCGCTCGACCGGGCATCCGCGAGCTGAGCGGCCGGGTGTAACGGTTCAACCCCTCACCATCGTCGCGACAGCGCCCGCAGCGCGGCACGCGCGACTTCGTGATCGGCGATCCCGTACGGTTGAGCCGCGACGGGCGGCGGCCCGTCACCGCGCTCGGCCGCTTTCAGCCCGGACGCCGCCCCGGCGACTTTGGACTGCGGCAACTCTTCGTGGTCCTTGCGTAGCAGAGCGAGGAATTCGCGGGCATGCGGCGACAGCGGTCTCTGCCTGTGGTAGACGATGAAGCTCTTGCCGATCAGGTTCAGTCCCGGCAGGTGAACTCTCCTGAACACCCCTTCCCTGATATCCGGCTCCACCGTGCTCTTGTACAGGATACCCAGCCCGAGCCTCCTTTTCACCGCCATCTTCACCGCTTCGGGCGACTCGCACCGGATGCCGATCTCACAGTTCAAGCCGGCCCTTCTGAGGCCCGCCAGGATCTGTTCGCTCGTCTCTTTTCCTCCTTTTCCCTCCCGCACGACGAGGGGCACACGGGCAAAATCCTTCAGGCTCGGCCGTCTTTTCCTCGCCAGCGGATGCCTGCTCGAAACGAAGGCGACGAACGGTTCTTCGAGGTAGGGCTCCGCCGCCAGCGACCTGGAGGAGGGAGGCTTGTTGACGACCGCCACGTCCACTTCCGCGTTTTCCACCTGCTTCTCGATGATGGTGCGATTGTTGGTCCTGAGGCTCACCTGGACGTGAGGCCGACGTTTCTTGAAGGCCGTGAGCCTTGAAAGCAAAAGCGCCAGCGAAGGGCTCTGACTGGCGCCGACCGTGAGCGACTCGGGCCTGCTTTGAGGTCCCGCGGCCAGAAGCCGTTCTTTGAGCCTCTCGTGCTGCCGCAAGGCGGCCCTCGCATAGTTGAGAAAGACCCGTCCGGCGGGCGTCAACTCCACGCCCCGGCCCCCCTTCTTGTAGAAATTCGCCCGGTAGCTCTCTTCCAGGCGCTTGAGCTGCTTGGTAACGGCAGGCTGGCTGATATGGAGCTCCTCCGCCGCCCGGCTGATGTTCCGGTGTCTCGCTACGGTCGTGAAAACCAGGAGATGGTCCAGGTCTACCACCGTTCTCCGTCCTTCCCCCGCGGCGGGAGGTTTCCGCGGCCCGAATATAGGCCGGCGCCGACCGGAAAACAACAGATGGGAGCCGGCCGGTTATAACGCAAGCGCTATAACAGCCATGAAAAAATACCATTAGACAGCCTTCCCCGCCCGCAGTAGATTATCCTGCGCCCGGGCATCCCCGCCCGCGGCTTGCTCGCCATGATCCCGACGCGCGAAGTGTACTGGAACGTCGGCAGGGCCTGGCCGATGTACGTTCTGCTGATTGCAGCGTTGCTCATCTGCGCGTGGGGCATTCGCCGCCGCTTCCGCCTCTGGCGACGGGGCAGACCCGAGGCGCGCTTCGATGCCGCCGGCGAGCGGCTGCAAGGATTGCTTCTCTACGGCTTCGGTCACGCGGCGCTCTTGCGCCGCCGCTATGCCGGCGTCTTCCACGCGCTTCTCTTCTTCGGGTTTTTCGTCCTGTTCATCGGCACCGTGGTCGTCATGGTCCACGAAGATCTGGGCTGGCGCATCATGCAGGGCCGTTTTTATCTCTACTTCCAGTCGCTCACCCTCGATTTGTTCGGAGCGCTGGCGATCGCCGGGTGCCTGATGGCCGTCTGCCGCCGTTACGTGGCGCGGCCCGCAAGTCTCGGCAGCACGTGGCAGGACGCCGTCATCCTGAGCGGGATCGTGCTGATCCTGCTGACCGGCTTTGCGGTCGAAGGCTTGCGCATCGTCGTGACGGGTGACCCCTGGGGAGACTGGTCTCCGGTCGGTCTGGCCACGGGCAGATTGCTCGCGGCTCTGCTGCCGGCCGGGGCGCTTCGCCCGCTGCACGGCTTCCTCTGGTGGTTCCATCTCGTGGCGGTGCTCGCGTTCATCGCGTGGCTTCCCTACTCGAAGCTGTTTCACGTCTTCGCTGCCGCGGCCAACATCTATCTGCGGTCGCTGGAGCCCAAAGGCGCCCGCCTCAAGACGATCGACATGGAGGCGCCGAGCTACGGCGTAAGCCGGCTGGATCAGTTCACCTGGAAGGACCTCCTCGATCTCGACGCCTGCACCGAATGCGGCCGCTGCCAGGACGCCTGCCCGGCCTATGCCACCGGCAAGCCGCTCTCGCCCAAGGCTATTGTCCTGGACCTGCGGCGCCACCTGCATGCGCCGGACTCCCGGCCGCCCGAAGAAGGAAACCCGACCCCTCTGGTCGGAGGCGCCGTCCGGGAGGAGACGCTGTGGTCCTGCACGACCTGTATGGCGTGCATGGAGCAGTGTCCGGTGTTCGTCGAGCACGTACCCAAGATCATCGACATGCGGCGCTATCTGGTCATGGAAGAAGGGCGGTTGCCGGGACCGATGGAGCAGGCGCTGCGCAGCCTGGAGTCGCGCGGCCACCCGTACGCGGGGCTTTCCGCATCCCGCCTGGAATGGTGCGAGGGGCTGGATCTGCGAGTCCTCTCGGAGGGCGATCGGGCCGAAACCCTCTACTGGGTCGGCTGCTCCGCGGCGATGAACGTGCGGCAGCAAAAGACTGCACGCGCCCTCGCCCGCCTGCTCCGCAGGGCCGGCGTCGATTTTGCGGTTCTCGGGGAGCGGGAGTCTTGCTCGGGCGATCCCGCCCGGCGCATCGGCAACGAATACCTGTTCCGGACCCTGGCCCAGCGGAACATCGAGATCCTCAAGTCCCACGGCGTCAAGCGGATCGTTACCGCCTGCCCGCATTGCTTCAACGCGCTGAAAAACGACTATCCGCGGCTCGGCGGCTCCTTCGAGGTCCGCCACCACAGCGAGATGCTGGCGGAGCTCCTCCGAGAGGGAAGGCTGCGCGCCCCGCAGAAGAGCGATGCGAAAGTCACCTACCACGACCCGTGTTATCTCGGCCGCTACAACGACATCTACGACGAGCCCCGCGCGGTGATCGAGACGATGTCCGCTTCGGGAATCGCCGAGATGGAGCAGCGGCGCGAGAGGAGTTTCTGCTGCGGCGCAGGGGGAGGCTTGATGTGGGCCGACGAAACCGGCGCACGGATCAACAACGAGCGGGCCGGTCAGGCCCTTCAGACCGGGGCCGGTATCGTCGGCGTGGCCTGCCCTTTCTGTATGACGATGCTCGAAGACGGGATCAAGGCCGCCGGGAACGCTCGCGACGTCAAGGTCGCCGACATCGCCGAGCTCCTGGAGGCGGCAAACCAGGCTTGACGGTCGGCAACAAAACGAGGGAGGAGAAGAGTCATGGCCGCGTTCGATTGCGATGTGATTGTCGTCGGACTGGGGAACGCCGCGCAGGCGGCGGCCGCGTCCGCTCACGAAGCGGGAGCCAGGGTGATCGTGCTGGAAAAAGCTCCAGAAAAAAAACGGGGGGGCAACACCTGGTTCAGCCACGGCGCCCAGTTCCGCCATTACCACAACGGGATTCCCGACGTAAAACCCCTGCTGCCGCACGTGCCGGAGAGCGAATGGGCGACCATCGACCTTCCTCCCTACACGAAAGATGATTTTTATTCCGACATCATGCGCGTCACGCGCGGCCGGGCGGTGCCGGAGCTCGCCGCGCTCCTGGTGAACGAGTCGTATCCCACGGTCAAGTGGATGCGGGAAACCGGCATCCAGTGGGAGATCCTGTACAGCGCCGCCAAGCCGGAGGGAGGGCGAAAGCGGTGGCACCACGGGAGCAGCTTCATTCATTCCAAGGACGGAGGCGCCGGGCTGGTGGATATGTGGTACCGGATCCTCCAGAGCAAGGGGATCGAGGTCCGCTACGAGCACGCGGCGGTCCGCCTCGTGACGGACGACAAGAACGCGGTCCGCGGCGTGGTGGCTCAAACTCCCGAAGGTCTCGTAGAGTTCCGCTGCAAGGGGGTGGTCCTCGCGTGCGGCGGTTTTCAGGCGAATCCCGCCCTGCGCGCCCAGTACCTGGGAAGCGGCTGGGATCTGGCGAAGCTGCGAGGAACGCGATACGACACCGGCGACGGCATCCAGATGGCGCTCGCCATCGGCGCCCAGCCTTTCGGCCACTGGAGCGGGAGCCACGCGACGCCGATCGACGCCGACGCCGGCGACTACGAGGGGGGCTTTCTCGATCCGGTCAACCGTCGCTATCGGACGCATCGCTACGGCTGGACCCTCGGCATCATGGTCAACAGCGAAGGGCGGCGCTTCGTCGACGAGGGAGAGGACTTCCACGCCTTCACCTACGCCAAGACGGGCGCGGAAATCCTCAAGCAGCCGGGCGGGATCGCGTACCAGATCTTCGACGAGAAGGTCAAGGAGCCTCTGGCGCGCCAGCTCTACGACGGCGCCACGCCGGTCATCGCCGACTCCATCCCGGAGCTCGCCGAGAAGCTCGAGATCGATCCGAACACGCTCGTCCAGACCGTCGAGGAATTCAACCGGGCCGTCATGGAGGACCGACCGTTCGACGAGGTGATCCGCGACGGGAAGGGAACTCGCGGCATCTATCCGCCCAAGAGCAACTGGGCGCAAAAGATCGACACACCGCCGTTCGTGGCCTATGCCGCCACGTGTGGCCTTACGTTCACCTTCGGCGGCTTGAAGATCGACACGCGCTGCCAGGTGCTGAACCGCCTCGACCGGCCCATCCCGGGTCTCTACGCGGCCGGCGAGCTGACCGCCGGCTTCTTCTACTACAATTACCCGAGCGGCGGCGGTCTCATGCGGGGAGCCGTGACCGGGCGCATCGCCGGGAGAAACGCGGCGGGCGACTGACCGTCCAGGAGTCGGAAAGTGAAGATCGTCGTCTGTTGCAAGGCGGTGCCCGGAGTGGTCACCGGGGTCGCGATCGAGCCCGGCGGAAAAGCACTGCGTTACGAGGGGCAGTTCCTGGCGATGAACGAGTGCGATGAATCCGCGCTCGAGGAAGCGCTCGCCCTCAAGCGAGCGCACGGCGGCGAGGTCACCGCCCTCACGATGGGGCCGATCACGGCTCTCGATGTCCAGTACGTGGCGCTCGCCAAGGGCGCCGACCGGGCCGTGCGCGTCGACGCCGTCGCTCACGACCCGCGGGGTACCGCCCGGGTTCTGGCCGCCGCGCTCGGGAAGCTCGACTATGACCTGATTCTTACCGGAGCCCAGTCGCGCGACACACTTGCCGGACAGGTCGGTATCGCCATCGCCCATCGGCTCGGCATCCCGTTCGCGTACGCCGTCGTGGACGTCGAGGTTACTGCCGGCGCCGTCCGGGTCCGCAAGGAGCTGGGCGGAGGCCGCTACGCGCGCGCGGAGCTTCCCCTCCCGGCGCTTCTCTGCGTGCAGACCGGCATTCAGCCGCTCACCTACGTTCCGCCCGCGAGGATGATGCGGGCGCGACAGCAGCCGGTCCGCTCGCTCTCCCTCGCCGACCTCGGCGTGGAGCCGGACGAGCTCGTGCCGCGTGGCTACCGCTTCGTGGAGGTTTTCCAGCCCCGGCGCACCTCTCGGGTCGAGCTGCTCGACGGAACCCCGGAAACGGTCGCGGCGGCGCTGCTGGCCAGGATCAAGGAGGCTTTGTGAGCGCGGGGCGCGATATCCTCGTCGTCGCGGAACACCGCGGCGGCCGGGCGGAAACGATCACTTATCAGATGCTCGCCAAAGGGCGATCGCTCGCCGACGGGCTCGGCGCGCGCCTTTCGCTTCTCGTCGCGGGGTGCGGGACGGGCCCGGTCGCCGAAGGGCTCAGTGACAAAGGCGCGGACGGAATCCTCGTGGTCGACGATCCGGCGTTGAAAGATGCGGGAGCCGAGCTCCACGCCCACGTGGTCTGCGAGGTCGCCGCGCGAACGCGCCCATGCCTGATCCTGATCGGCTACTCTCTGGCCGGCATGGAGCTGGCTCCCGCCGTGGCGGCCCGGCTCGGATCGACGGCGATGACGAACTGCATCGATCTGCAGCCGCGAGGCGGCTTCGTGACGGTCACCCGCCCGCTGTTCGACGGCACCTTCCACGCCGAGATCGCCCTGGAGGAAGGCGAGCTCTTCGTGGTGGCGCTCCAGAAAGCGCCGACGCCCCCGGTGCCGCCCCGCGCGCGCGTCGCGGAGATCGAGCGAGTCGAGATCGCCCTCGACGGCGTTCCCCGCGGCGGCAGGACGCTGGAAATCGTGGAGGAGCCGGCGGCCGAGGTGGACATTTCCCGCGCCGAGGTGATCGTTTCCGTGGGCCGGGGACTGGGTGGCAGGGAAAAAATCCCCATCATCGAAGAGCTCGCGGAGGCTCTGGGAGGAGTCATGGCCTGCTCCCGGCCTGTCGTCGACGTCGGCTGGCTCCCGCGTGACCGGCAGGTGGGCGCCTCCGGGAAAAGCGTGGCTCCGAAGGTCTACATCGCTTGCGGCATCTCGGGAGCGAGCCAGCATCTTTCGGGGATGATCGAGTCGGGGCGGATCATCGCCATCAACAAGGACGCGAACGCGCCCATCTTCCAGGTGGCTCACTACGGTGTCGTCGGCGATCTTCACGAGATCGTGCCTGCTCTCACGAAAGAAGCGAAGAAGGAGGCAAAGCGATGAAACGCACGCGAGGGAGGATCGGGTCGCTGGCTCTGGCGTTCTCCGTCTCCGGCGTTTTTTTCCTGGGGCGCGGCGAGCCGGGAGCGGCGGAGTCGGGCCTGACCCAGAGCTACTACGCGTCGAGCATCACCAGCGAGAGCGTCGCTGCGCTGTGGGTGGCGAAGGACAGGGACCTTTTCCGCAAATACGGCCTGGAGAGCCGGTTCATCCTGATGCCGCGCTCGGCGGTCACGGTGGCCGCCCTGCTCGCCCGGGAAATCGACGTGGCGATCATCGGTCCCGGCCACCTCCTCAACGCCGCTTCCGGTGCGGCCGACGTGGTGGGAATCGCCAACCTGGTTCAGCGCCTCAACTACAGGTTCGTCGGCCGGCCCGAGGTCCGCAAACCGGAGGACCTGCACGGCAAGCGTGTGGCGATCAGCGGCCCCGGATCCGTATCGCACGTGGTGGCCCTGCTGTCCCTTCGCAAGCTCGGCATCGACCCCAACCGCGCGAGAATCTCGTTCATCACCATCCCTGGAACCGAGATCAATCGCCGGGCGGCGCTCGAAACCAGGCAGGTGGACGCTTCGCCTCTGAACGGCTCGGTCGGGGACATGTACGCGGCCAAGGGCTACACGATGCTTCTCAACCTGAAGGGCTCCGGCCTGATCCTGTCGCAGACGGCGCTCGCGACGACCCGCCGAACCATCGCGACCAGGCGCCCGGTCGTGGAGGCCTATCTCAAGGGGCTCATCGAGGCGATCGCCTTCGTGCTCGATCCCGCGAACAAACCGGCTGTCCTCAAGATCATCGCGGCGAACCTGCGCCTCGACAGCGCCGCCGCCGCGGAGGAAGCGTATGCCGCGGTCGTGGAATCCTACGACCGCGTGCCTTACCCCAACGTGGACGGGATCAAGATCCTTCACGAGGTTCTCGCCTCGCTCAACCCCAAGCTCCAGACCGTCCGGCCGGAGTCGGTCCTGGATGCGAGCCTGGTGGCCGATCTCGAAAGGTCGGGATTCGTCGGCAGCGTCTCCAGGGGGCGGTAGGTCCGTGCAAGGGATCGAGTCGCAACATGCATGCGCTATCCGGCATCCAAGAAAGGAGGGGGCGGTGAAGCTTTTCCACAGGTTTTTTTTCCTCCTGCTGATGTCCGGCGCCGGAGTCCTCGCAGGCGCCGGAGCCACGCTCGCTCAGGAAGGTACGGCCGGCGAACGCCTCCGTCCCGTGCTGTCTCTGGCGGGACGCGAAAGAGAAAAGGCGCTGGTCGAAGGAGCGAAGAAAGAGGGGCAGCTCAATCTGTATTTCGTTCTCGCCGTCAGCGAGGGGCAGCCATTGGTGTCGGAGTTCCAGAAACAGTATCCATTTATAAAGGTCAACTACCTGAGGGCGGGGCGCGATGCGATCATGGTGAGGATCTTCACGGAGCTCCGAGCCAAGGCGCTGAAGGCCGATCTCATCGAGATATCGCCCGACGAGGCGTACGAGTTGCTGAACGCCGGCATCGTCGATCGCTATCTCTCTCCCTACGCCGCGGAGGTGAAAAAAGGCTACTACGACCCCAAGGGATACTGGACGTCCCTGACCTACAGCACCATGGCGCTGGGTTACAACACGAATCTGGTGAGCGCGCAGCAGGTCCCCAGGGGCTACGAGGATCTGTTGAATCCGAAGTGGAAAGGAAAGCTCATCCTGGATGTGGCGGCGACCGACTGGTTCGGGATGCTTGCCGAAGCCTGGGGAGAATCAAGAGCCGTCGAGTACGGCCGGAAGCTGGCAAAACAGGAGATTCATTTTCGCCGCGGCCACCGCCTTCAACTCCAGCTTTTGGCTGCCGGCGAGGTGGAGATCGCTCCAAAGGTTTACGGCGAGACCGGTTACGGCATGAAGGCGGCGGGGGCGCCTCTCGGCTTTGTGCTGCTGAAACCGCACATCATCAAACCGTATCCGATGATGTTGGCGAAAGCAGCCCCCAATCCTTTTTCAGCCGCCCTCTTTTACGACTGGGCCCTGTCCGAAAAAGGGCAGGCAGCGTTGCAGAAGTACGCGAGAGTATCGATTCTCGCGAACGCCAGACCCAAGTATCCGGAGCTGGCGGTCGAGAATCCCTCGGTAATGACCCCGGAAGCCTTCGGCCCCAAATACAAGCACTACATCAAGCTGTTCCGCGAGATCTTCGACGTCAAGATAGCCCACTAGGGTTCGTGTCAGGACTGCGGAAGGAGGCTGTGAAGAAAATGCTGCCCGCCGAAGCTCGAAGATGCACGGACGTGGGTTCCCGGAAGGAGTCGGAAAATCGGTTCGAGCGATGCGCGGAGGGAGGCGGTCGTGACGACCCTCGTTGAACACATCGCCGACTGGGTGGCGGATCTCGAGTACGAGGATCTGCCGCCTGCGGTCGCGACCAAGGCCAGGCACGTCCTGCTCGACACGCTCGGCTGCGCGCTCGGCGCGCTCGATGCAAAACCGGTGCGGCTGGCGCGGCGGGTGGCCCGGGAGCAGGGCGGGAATCCTCAGGCGACGCCCGTCGGAAGCTCATGGAAGACGTCGAGCGAGCAGGCGGCTTTCATCGACGGCCTGGCGCTGCGCTATCTCGACCTCAACGACTACACTGCGGCCGGCAGCCACCCGAGCATCAACGTTGCGCCGGCGCTCGCGGCCGCCGAGGCGCGGGGTCTCGGCGGCAAGGAGCTGCTCCTCGGATTGACTCTCGGCTACGAGCTTCAGCTCCGCCTGCGCGAGGCGACGGAGCGGGGCACGCAAAAGGGCTGGGACCATTCCACCGGAGTTCACTACTCGTCGGCCGCCGTCGCGGCGAAGCTTTTCGGCCTCCCGCCGCCCGGGATCGCGCACGCGCTGGCGATTGCCGGCGCCCATGCGAGCACGCTCGCGGAGGTGCGAAAGGGCAGGCTCTCCATGTGGAAGGCGGCGGCGGAAGCGATGGCGGCGCGAAACGGGACCTTTGCGGCGATCCTGGCGCGCGCCGGGTTCACGGGACCCTTGACGATCCTGGAAGGCGGCTCGGGATACGGCGCGGTCGTAACCGGTGCCCTCGACGCAGAGGTGCTGCGGCGGAAACCTCAGGATTATGCGATCCTCAAGAGCTGCGTCAAAGCCTGGCCCTGCGTCTTCGTCGCGCAGGCGCCGATCGCCGCCGCGCTGGCGATTCGAAGCCGGGAGAAGATCGACCCGGCCGAGATCGAGCGGATCGCGGTCTACCTCGGCAAGTTCGCCTACGAGCAGCAGAAGAGCTTTCTGCCGGCGGGACTCGCAACACGCGAGACCGCGGACCACAGCGTGCCCTATTGCGTTGCGCGGGCGCTTCTGGACGGCGAGGTGCGCGTGGATCATTTCGACGAAAAGGGCTTCACGGACCCACGCGCGCTGGCCCTCTTCGACAGGGTCTCGCTGGAGCTCGCGCCCGAGCTGCCGGACAGGATGGGAACGCGCGTGGAGGTTTCCCTGCGCAACGGCCGGCGGTTCGCCGAAGCGGTGCCCTGCCCTCCCGGCCATACCGACAATCCGATGAGCGAGGCCGACCTGCTGAAGAAGTTTTTCGGACTGGCGGAAGCGGTCCTCGGGAAGGAGCGGGCTGAAAAGGCCGCCGACGCGGTGCTCCATGTAGAAAAGCTCTCGAACCTGAGCGGGTTGCTCGAAAATCTCCGTTCGGCCGCGGACGAAAACGGCTGAAGGCCGCACGCGCCCGCGACCGGTGCGGCTTGCCGGGGGCGACGGATGAGCCCGAGCCCGGCGGAACCAAAAGGGGGAACGAACGATGAAGATCATGGTTGTCATGGGGCAGTATCCGCCCGAGGAGGCCGAGCGGCGGCGCCAGGCCGTGCTCAGATGCGCCTCGCCGGGCACGGAGATCGGCTTTAGCGTCGTCGACGCGACCTTCTTTCGCCGCTCCAACTCCGAGGCAAACGCCCTCGCGACGGCGCCGCTGGTGGCCGAGGCGGCCCGGAAGGCCGAAGCCGATGGATACGACGCGGTCGTCCCGTTCGGCACGCTCGATGTCGGCGTGGAGCTTTCGCGAAACCTCGTGGCGATCCCGGTGGTCGGCGCGGGCCAGTCGGTGCTCCATCTCGGCGCGCAGCTCAGCGACCGGCTGGGGGTGATCTCGTACGAGGAAAAAAGCATTCCCTTCATGCGCAAGCACATGAAGACGTGGGGGGTCGATCAGTACGTGGTCGCGATCCGGGCGATCAACGTGCCGCTCGCGGAAAGCACGAAACTGCGCGACGAGATCCGCAAGCGGTTCGTTGCCGCAGGCCGCGATCTCGTGGAGCGCGACGGCGCCGAGATCATCGTCGCCATGGGAGTGACGATGGTTCCGGTGCACTACTCCGCCGCGGAGATGGCGGCGGAGATCGGCGTCCCCGTGCTCGACGCGCTCGCCGCCAGCATCCATACCGCCGAGATGATGGTGCGCATGGGCGTCGCGCACAGCGTCAAGACCTATCCGCGCGTGCAAGCCTAGGAGACCGCCCGATGGAGAGCCCGGAGGCCGGGATCGTCTATCGCGACGTCGAGCCGTTGCTTCGGCCGCGATCGATCACGATCGTCGGCGCGTCCGGTCGGCCGGGCTCCTGGTCCGAGCGCATCTACCGCAATCTGCGCCGGTACGGCTTTCCCGGAGAAATCCATCTCGTCAACCCCCGCCATCGCGCGCTTTACGGCGAACCGTGCCACCCGTCGGTTCGGGAGGTTCCGGGCGTCGTCGATCAGCTCGTCGTCATCGTGCCCTCTCGCCACGTCCCCGCAATCATTGAAGAGGGCGGTTCCCGGGGCTGCCGATCGGCCGTCATCTTCAGCGGCGGATTCTCCGAAACCGGAGAGCGCAGCGGCATCGAGCTGGAGCAAGCTCTGCTCGAGGTCGCCGAGCGCCATGGCGTGCGCCTTTGCGGCCCGAATTGTCTCGGCAATATTTCGACGCGCGAGCGCGTGCTCACCTACGCGGAACAGGCGGTGGAGGACTATTCCCCGGGCGGTCTCGCCCTGGTCTCGCAAAGCAGCGGCCTCATGGGCGGCGTTGCACGCCACGCGGCGATGCGCGGTCTCGGGCTGAGCTACTCTATCGCCTCCGGTAGCGAAGCCAACACGGACGCCGCGGACTACCTCGACTTTCTGGTCGAAGACGAACATACCCGCGTGATCGTGCTCGTTTTGGAAGCGATTCGCCGGCCCGACGCCTTCGCCGCCGCCTGTAGAAAGGCGCTGGAGCGCAAAAAGCCGATCCTGGTGCTCAAGATCGGAAAATCCCGAAGGGGGCGCGATGCGATACTCACGCACACGGGCGCCCTGGCGGGATCGCACGATGCTTTTGTCGCGTTTTGCCGCAAGCACGGGCTGCTCGAGGTCCACGACCTCGAAGAGTGCGTGGATGCGGCCGAGCTGTTCCTGCGCTGTCCGCTGCCGAAAGCCCCCGGAGTCGCGGCGATAGCCCTGTCGGGCGGGGCGCGAAGCTACCTTTACGACCTCGGCGAAGAGCTCGACCTGGATTTTCCCGAGCCGGGCCCGGCGGCGCGAAAAGAGCTGGAAAAGCTCCTGGGGGTGGGCTCGGGGATCGGCAATCCCGTCGACCTCGGAGCCAGCGGAGCTTCGGACCCGGAGCAGCAGCTTCGCTGCGTCGAGCTGCTGGGTTCAGATCCTGCCGTCGGGCTGATCGCTTTCCAGGGCGAGCTGCCGCAAGGAGCGGAAACCTCGCCGCGAACCCTGGGTCTTCAGAAGATTGCGGCGCAGGTCTCCCGTTTGGGCAAACCGATCGTTTTCTTCTCGCGTTCCTGCTATCCGCTTTCGCCCGCGGCCGGCGAGCTCGGCGCCAGGTCCGGGGCGTCTTTTCTCCAGGGTATCCGCGCCTCCTTCCGCGCGATCAGTCACCTGATCGCCTATCACCGCGCGCTGGAGTCCCGTGCGGGCACTCGATGCGCCGCGCGGGAACCGGCGCAAACGTCCGTCTCCGCCGCCAGCACGCAGCTGTTTCTCTCCGACCTGGAGTCCTTCGCCCTGCTGGAGCGCGCTGGAATCGCGGTCGCCCGATACGAGATCTGCGACGGCAGGGAGGCCGCCCTGCGCGCCGCCGAGCGGATCGGCTACCCCGTCGCGTTGAAAGCGTCGCTTCCGGGGCTGGCGCACAAGAGTCGAACCGGCGCGGTGCGGCTCGGCATCGACGGCCCGCAGGAGGTTGCGGAAAGCTTCGATCTCATCCGCGACGCGACGTCGAAGCTCGCGCCGGCGCCGGCCCTCGTGCTGGTCCAGGAGATGGTCCGGGGAAAAGCCGAGCTTTATGTCGGCGGGCGGCGGGACCGGGAGTTCGGCCCGCTCGTCCTTTTCGGCTTCGGCGGTGTCTTCGTCGAAGACATTGCGCGCGTTTGCACGCGCCTCGCCCCGATCGACGCCTCCGAGGCGGAAGCGATGATCCGCGAAAGCGGCGTCGAGCGCGCCTTGCAGCGCCTGGGCCTCGCGGAACCCGCAACGCTTCGAGCCGTCGCCGACGCCATTGTCGGGATGTCGAGGCTCATCGCTTTGTCTGCCGATCTGGACACCGTGGAGATCAATCCGTTGCTCGTCACCGACGACCGGCGGACCTGTGTCGCCGTCGACGTTTTGTCGCTCAGGAGGAGGGACGTCCCGATGGCATGATCCTCACCGGTTCTGACCTCCGGTTCCGCGGGCGAGCCCGGACGACGAACGCGCTTGCAGCCAAGAAACCGGGATTTGGGCAACCGAAAGGAGAAGCTCCCATGAAAGCTCGAAACAGAATCGCTGCCTTCCTGCTTCAGGCCCTTTGCTGTTTCGCTCTCGCGATCTCCTCGCCCGAGGTGCGGGGAGCCGATGTCCTGGAGGCCGCGAAGAAGGAGGGCGAGGTCGTCTTCTACGCGTCGATGGAGGTGCAAAACTCCCAGGCGCTCGCCGGCGCCTTCGAGAGGAAATATCCCTTCATCAAGGTCACCGTGACGCGCATCGGCTCCGAGCGGATGGCCACCCGCATCGTCGCCGAGGCGCGCAGCGGAAAGGTCAGGGCCGACGTCATCCACCAGTCGGGCTTCGATTTTTACGGCGTGCTGCAGAAAGGCTTGCTGGAAGCCTACGATTCTCCGGAGCGGGCGTTCTTTCCTGCGGACCACAAGGACGAGCAGGGGTTGTGGACGGCGGACAGCAGCACGCTGAACGTCATCGCCTACAACACCCGCATGGTTCCCGCCGCGGAGGCGCCCAGGAGCTTTTGGGACCTGACTCAGCCCAGATGGAAAGGCCAGCTGCTGATGGACGAGAACGAAAGCAAGTGGATGGCCGGCGTTTTCCACCACTATGGCGAGGCCAAAGGCACCGAGCTCATGCGCAAGCTGGCGGCGCAGAATCTCCAGTTCCGCACCGGTCACTCCCTGATCGCCACTCTCGTCGCCGCGGGCGAACGGCCCGTCGGCGTCGTCGCCTTCGCAAACGGCGTCGAACGGTTGAAGAAGGAAGGCGCGCCGATCGAGTGGGTGGCGGCCGAGCCGCTGATCGGGCTCACCTTCGGCCTGGGTATTCTGAAGAACGCGCCGCACCCCAACGCGGCCAGGCTGTTCGTCGACTTCGTGCTCTCCCGGCCCGGGCAGGAGGTGATCGCGGCGGCCAACTACTACGTCGCGCGAAAGGATGTCCAGTCGCCGATCCTCAAGCGGGTGCCGGGGGCGAAAGTGATCCCCCTGCCGATGGAGATGGCGAAGAAGTACAACGACTACTTTCAGACGTACCGGCGACTGATGGGGCTGAAGTGAGGGCGGCGCGCCAAAGGCGCGCCCTGCGGTGCCGAGCGGCGTCCAGGGGAGGAAAAAATGATTTACGATTCGGAGAGCGGCGATTTCACCATTGCGCTGACCGGTGACAGCATGCTCACCCGGCGCCTGTCCGTGTTTCGCGAGCAAAGCTATCTCGCTCTCGCGAACCTTTTGCGCGCCGCCGACGCGGCCTTCACCAATCTCGAGACGACCGTCCGCAGGTGGGACGAAGGCGCTCCGGGGATAACGCAGGGAACTTTCATGACCACGGACCCTTGCCTGCTCGAGGAGCTGTCCTGGGCGGGGATCAAGATCGTCTCCTGCGCCAACAACCATGCTTTCGATTACGGCGAAGGCGGAGTCCTGGCGACCATCGACCATCTGGACCGGGCGGGACTGGCGCACGCGGGAAGCGGGAAGAATCTCGCGGAAGCCAGGGCGCCCGGTTACCTCGACACGCCGCGCGGGCGGCTCGGGCTGGTCGCCGCCACCGCAACGTTCAGGCCATGGAATCGCGCCGGCGAACAACGCCCCGACGTCAAAGGCCGCCCCGGGATCAACCCGCTCGGCTTTGAAACCGTTTATTCGGTCGACCCCTCGGCTTTCCGCGAGCTGCGCCGCATCTCGTCGGCCCTGGGGCTAGATGCGGGGAAGGAGAGAAACCGAAGGCACTTCTACAGCTCCAAGGAGATTCCGCAGGAAAAGGAAAACGACATCGATTTTCTCCGCCAGCGATTTGTTCTTTCGGACCGCTTTTCCGTGTCGACCCGGCTGAATCCGAGGGACCTCGAGGAGAACCTTCGATCGATCCGCGAGGCGCGGCGCCAGGCCGACTGGGTCCTTGCGAGCCTGCATTGCCACGAGTTCGGCGGCGAAAGCCTCCTCAAGGCGAGGCGGCGGAGCGAGCTCGAAGAGCCGGCGGACTTCGTCAAGACCTTCGCCCGCGAGGCTCTCGATGCCGGAGCCGACGTTTTCGTCGGCCACGGCTCTCATTTCCCTCTCGGCATCGAGATCTACAAAGGCAAGCCGATTTTCTACAGCCTGGGGAACTTTATCTTTCAGAACGAGACGGTCCCTTTCTTCCCGGCCGAAGCCTACGAACGTTTCGACCTCGACAGCAAGGCGACGCCGGCCGACTTCCTGGACGTGCGCACCGACGGAGACAGGAAAGGCCACCCGAGCGAGCCCGCCTATTGGGAAAACGTCGTGGCCGTGTGCGATTTCGCGGGGAAAAAACTTCGCGAGGTCAGGCTCTACCCGATCGATCAGGGCCATGGGAGGCCGCGCCCTCAACGAGGAAGGCCGGTTATGGCCTCTGCGGAGGTCGGCGCCCGAATTCTCGATCGCCTGCGCCGCCTTTGCCGCCTCCACGGCACCGAGTTGACGATCAGGGACGGAGTCGGCGTGATCCGGCCGGAGAGCTCCACGAGCGAAAGATAGTGCGCGGCTCGCCGCCCCTTGCGCCTTCTTTACCCCGGTTCGTGGCCGTGCTAACGATTTAACTCTACGACGCGGGTGCCGTAAACTGCGACCGCGTTTCTGGAGGGCATGCGCGTTCGGCGTTCGTGGACGCTGAGCGCCCTGGTCTTCCCCGCCGCATCCCGCGGCACAACGCGTCACGGTTCCGGCTCGATGCGGAGAAGGAAGGTGCCCGGTGGCGCCGCTGGTCTTCAAAACCAGTCTGGGAGCCGTAAGGTTCCCGGAGGGTTCGACTCCCTCCCTTCTCCGCCACCTCATTCGCCTGATTCAGAAAGACACCGGCGCAAGCCCGGCCTGATTTCCGGCCAGGACCGCGAAAAGCTGGGCCAAGGCTCATTTCGATTTCTTCCAGCGAACCTCCATCCTCTGGCTCGTTCTTGACCGCTTTTTCAAACCCGGGACCTCCACCCGGCAGCGCCGAAAAAGAATCGCCGACCTTCGTTCATTTCTTGCGCAGAGTTTCGATTTCGAGAACCACCCGCGGTCTCGAAACGTGGCGTGTAAACCCCCGCCTCGCTCTCCAGCCCGCGCTCGGAAAAAACAACCCCGCTGCTCTTCCACGTTTCGAGAATTCTCGAAACATGGAAGTGGCTAATCAAGCCAAAGTTTTCCTGCTTGCCCTCGGCCGACCAGGCCGAAGGAGGATCAGGCTGCTGCTGCTGATTGCGGGGGAGAACTAGGTGGCGGTTCTCTTGTTAACGTTTCCGGGCAACAACTTGACCGCTCTGCCGGAGACAGGTATGCGCGCAGGCACGAGCGGTCCTACGGGGCGGCCTTCGCTGCTCGACGCAAGACGCCGACGGTCCCAGGCAACTCGTCAGGTGTTCTCCCTTTGGCGGTTCGCTTCGCCGGCCTCGCTCCAACAAACGTGGTCTTCTCGAAACGGCGGTTTGTGGCGCTCCGGTTTTTCCGGAGAGCCGACGCCCGCGTCAAGGGAGCCTGCCGAGGCGCTCGGTCACGTTTCCGGCGATTTTACCCGGCGCTGACAGGCCGATTGGAGTCCCGGAGCTAGTTTCGTTCGCCGGTTCCCGCAGCCCCATGCGCCTGGACGAGAAGCACGTGCTTGACGCTGAAGGCGCCGAACGGGATCCCTGCTGCAAGTCCCGGCATCACCGGGTCCAGACGCCCTGAGGGTCGTATTTTCTCACCGCGGCGAGCTCATCCGCCGAGGGCGGCCGGGTTTCCCCGGCGTCGGCGGCTACCTTGAGCTCCCAGCCGGTTTCCTGCCGGATCTTTTCGACCGAAACGCCCGGGTGATACGAGTCGAGAACCATCTCGCGGGTTTCGGGATCGAAGGAAAAAATTCCGAGGCTCGTGATCACCCGCGCCGGGCCCCTGCCTTTGAGCTTTTTCATCTCGCGCCAGCCTTTTCCCTCGCCATGCCCGGGCGACGTGATGAAGCGCGCCTTTTCCGGAAAGCGCCGCCGCTCGTGGTTCATGATCACGACGCAGCGGCCGGCCAGGCTCGCGATGTCCGCCGCTCCGCCGCTCCCGGGAAGCCGCACGCGGCGGCCGCCTTCCTCGACCCAGTGCGTGTTCAGGTTCCCGTAGCGGTCGATCTCCGCCCCGCCGATGAAGCCGAGCTCGACGCGGCCGCTCTGCAGAAGCGCCATCACGTCCAGCAGGCCGCAGCAGCAAAGCGCGCGGCTTACGTTCGGCGGGTCGCTCATGGTGAAGATCGGCGCCAGCGCCGGCCAGTCGCGAATGACGCCGTTCTCGAAAAGGCCGATCGCGTTGGGCGCGTGGAGCTCCTTGGCGACGGCGAAGCCCAGGAGCGGAAGCCTCATGCCGACGAACACCCGCTCGCCGTCGCGGATCTCGCGCGCCGCGGCCGCCACCATCAGCTCCTTGAGCGTATAGTCCATGCTGCAATCCCCTAGACGCTGAAACTGACGGCGGGCGAGCAAAGCTCTTTTCCCGGGATGAGCTTCTCGCGCCGTTCGCGGCCGAGAAGCTCCAGGTAGCCCCGGTGGTCGCGCGCGCCGAAGACCCACTTTTCGAGCCATTCCTCGAATCCTTCGCGGCTGCGGGTCCGGCGATGGTATTCGAAGTAAAACTCGTCGTCGCGCCGCGCGTAGCCCTGCGTGGGCGAAGGATGCGAGCCCAGGGGCGCCAGCACCACGTGAGAAACGAGAAACCCGGGAACCAGCGTGCGGTTGGGGTCGGCGAGAATCATCTCGTGGTCGACGATCTCCTCGCAGGTCAGGATCACCCGCTTGGCCGCGTGGGCCGCTTCGCGCACCACACCGAGATTGCCCCAGAAGTGAGCGTTGCCGTCGCTGTCGGCGCGCTGGACGTGGAGGATCGCCACGTCCGGCGCGATCGCCCGCACCGCGAGCAGCGTTTCGCCGGTGAACGGGCAGGTGACCCGCTGAAAATGCGGCTGCAGGCTGAAGTCGCTTCCGAGCGCCGTGCGCGTGGGCAGATAGGGCAGCCCCATCGCCGCCGCCTGGAGGCCGAGGCCGATCGTGAAGTTCGAATGTTCCTCGATCTCGATCGCCCGAGGGATCCCCTCTTCTACTGCGCGGCGGAAGTTATGCCCCAATCCGGCGGCCACGTTCCCTACCCACGCGGCGACGATTTTCTTCGCGCAGCCCGCGCCGACGAGCTGGTCGAACTGGATGTCGGAGATCGGGGCAACCAGCGTCAGATCGCGCTTCTTCTGCCGGATAATCTCGTAACCGGCGGCAAAAGGGATCACGGACTCGAGCCCGCATCCCATGACAACTGTCGCGCCGTCCCGAACGCCGTCGCGAATCGCTTCCTCGAGGCTGCAGACTTTGCTCATGCCGATGTCTTTCTCTCCGGATTGCTCGTTCCGCCCGCTTGCAGTTTTTTTGCTGAAACCCTTGAACCTTGGAACTCTCGAGCCGCCGCGAAGCGACCGCCGCTTCGCGGCAGGGCTTGAACAGTCACTTTTCGGCCGCGGCCTTGAGCGCCTCGTAGAAATCGTGGTACGGCCGGCCGGGCAGCTCGATCGGCAGCTCGCGGAGGATCTCGATACGCCAGCTTTCCGGCAGCTCGACGCCGACGACGGTGCGCACCCGGAGCCGGTCCTTGAAGCCCGCGCCTGCGCCTTCGCGCGCGACGACGGCGACCACGTGGCGCATGCTATACTTCGTTCTTCCCGGCGTGAGGTCGCGCAGCACCATCGGCGTCGCCTCTCCTTCTTTCAGGTCGCCGGGGCGGCGCACGAAGGTTTCCCATACCCGCTCTTCACTCTTTGAAGCCATACGATTTCCACCTTGCGAGCACTTTTTCCCGGATCGAGCGGGGAAAGATGGTCTCGAAGGTCGCCTTGACCGGAATCTCCCACTCGGCCGACCACTCGCCCGGCCACGTGCAATCGTAGAGCACCGTGGCTCCCTTCTGCGCCGCCCGCTCCCCCTGGCTGTAACAGGGCGTCAGCGTGTTGGCCCGGCCCTCGTAGTGCACGACGTGGATCCCGTGGGCGGGATGGCATTTCGTGGAAAAGGCGTGCAGCACCTGCCCGATGTCGTAGACGTCGACGTCGGCTTCTACCAGAAAAATCTTCGAGATCAGCGCCCGGCGCGAGGTGAGGATCTCGAGGATCTCCCGCGCCACCTGTTTGCCGCCGTGCCGGACGGCGATGACCGCGGCGTGGACCGCCCCCTCGCGCGGGATGTTGACGGCGAGAACCGGCAGTCCGTGACGTTCGAGCCTCCGCTTGATCGCCACCGCTCCCGTGAGCGCGGTAATGGTGGAGCTGTCGTCCCGGTAACCGGTCGCGTCCACGGTGAGGACGGGATTTTCGCGGCGCGTGATTGCGTTCACGCGACAGAGAACTCCGTTTCCCATCTCGCCGGTCCGATAGCCCGGATACTCGCCGTAGGGCCCTTCCAGCCCGACGTAATCCGGCAGCGCCTCGCACTCGATAACGATTTCCGCGTTGGCCGGGACCAGGAGATCGCTGGTCTCGCAGCGCACCAGCTCCACAGGGGCGCCGCGCAGCCCGCCTGCGAGCGCCGCCTCTTCCCCTCCGATGTGATAGGTGGCGGACGCAGTGAAGTGCGATATCGGATCCGCGCCGATCACGAGCGCCACCGGCATCGGCTTGTTGCGCGCGACGTAATGGTCCTGGAACACCTTGCCGAAGTGGCTGGTCGGCCTGGGGAAGCCGCTGAGGTGGCGCGAATCGTAAACCATGAAGCGATACATCCCCCAGTTCACCCATTTCGTCTCGGGATCGTAGGAGACCACGATATCCCAGGTGCCCAGGTACCGGCCGCCGTCGCCGTCGTGGAGCATCGGCGCGGGAAGATCGTAAACGTCGGCGTCGTCCGCGAGCTTCACGTTCTCCTTGCATGGGCCGTCTTTGACCGTGCGGGGCGGGATGGGGCTCCCCTCGCGCTTCTCGTACTCGGAGTGGATTTCCTCGAGGGTGGCATCCGGCCGCAGGCCGAAGGCCACGGCGACCCTGCGCCACGTCGCCATCGGATTGGCGAGTGCGGTCATCGCCGGCGGATAGTCGGCGATCCGCTTGAACCAGAGCGCCGGGCCGTCCTTTTCGCACGCGAGCCGGCTCACGGCGCCGAGCTCGAGATCCCAGTGGACCTCTTTGTCGATCTCGAGGAGATCTCCGCTCGCGCGCAGGGCTTCGATGAAGTCTCGGGTGTCGTTAAACATCCTCGCTTCCTCTCCGATCCCAGACGCGCTTCACCTTGACCCGGCCCTCCACCTCGAGGGCGCGGCCGAGCGCACCCGGCGCCAGCAGCTCCGCGTCGATCGAAAGACCGATCGCCACCTTCAGTGCCCGCTCGAGCCGTTCGCGAAGCGAGTCGTCCCCGCCCGCGTTCGAGCGCCGCTCCGCCTGCACCAGCACGCGGTCCTGTCCGCCCGCCCGGTCGAGGACCAGGCGATACTCCCGCGTGAGCTCCGGAAACCCTTCCAGCACCGCTTCCACCGCCGACGGATAGAACGGCACCCCGCGCACCTTCAGCATCTCGCTCGTGCGTCCCTTGATCTTCGCCAGCCGGCGAAAGCTCCTCCCGCACCGGCACGGCGCGTCGATCATGGAGCTCACGTCCTCGAGGTTGTAGCGAATCACGGGAGCCGCCTCTTTGAACAGGCTCGTCACCACGACCACTCCTTCTTCCCCTGCACCGACCGGCGCCAGCGTGTCACGGTCGAGGACCTCGAAGAGGTAGGCGTCCTCGTTGACGTGGTAGCCGTCGCGCTCCTCGCATTCGAACGTCGGCGCTCCGGTCTCCACGCTGCCGAAGTTGTCGTAGGCCCTCACGCCCCAGCGCGCTTCGATCGACCTCCGCGCCGCCTCGCTCATCGGCTCGGCCGTGTGGACGGCGATGCGCAGCTTGAAATCGCGTCGCAGGTCCATTCCCGCCCGTTCGGCAACGTCGGCGAGGTGCAGGACGTACGACGGCGTGCCGGCCACCACCGCGGCTCCCCATTCCGAGAGCAGTCTTACCTGCCGCTCGCTGGGCGTGACCGCGCCGCTGCCCGCCGGGACAACCACGGCGCCGAGCTTCATGGCGCCCTCGGTGCAGGTGAAGCCCGCGATGAACAACGAATAGGTGAACGCCACCTGGAGAACGTCGCCCGGCCGGACTCCCTGCGCGTACAGACGGCGCGACCAGAGATTGGCGATCGCCTCCCAGTCGCGACGCGTGTGGAAAAAGGGCTTGGGATTTCCCGAGCTGCCGGAGCTTGCCTGGACCCGGACGGCAGGAAAGTCCCCCTGGTAACTGCCGAACGGCGGATGGTCTCGCAAGTCGGCCTCGAAATCGCTCTTGCCGACGACGGGGAGCCTCGCAAGATCGCCCATGGTGCGAACGGAGCCGGCATCGAGCCCCGCTTCCTGCCAGCGCTTGCGGTAGAAAGGGACGTGCTCCCAGGCGCGCCGGTAAAGCGCGACGAGCCTTTCCTCCTGCCACCGCCGGATCTCGGCCCGCGTCGCCCGCTCGACGGCCGCGCTTTCGGGCGCTGGGAGACAATGGGTCATGGTCGGGGTCCCGTCGCCGGCAGCTTAGCCGAAAGAGGTCCTACGGGGAAGCCTCCCTCGGCGGCGGTACCAGGGGAGTGGCGATCGGCTCGGTCGACACCTCGGCTTCGCCGCCGCGCCGGCGCAACAGCACCCAGCGGAGCCAGTTGCGGTCGTCGCGTTTCGGGAAGTCTTCCCGGATATGGCTGAGGCGGCTTTCCTGCCGGGCGCGCGAGGCGATGAAGATGAGCTTTGCCGCCTCCACCATCGCCTCGGTCTCGCGCAGCCGCACGAAGCCGTGCGTGTGGCCCGCTTTGGTCGCGGCCAGCTTCTCCTCGATACCCGCCAGAGCCCCGACCGCTTCGGACAAGCGCTCCTCGGTTTTCAGGATCGACAGATCGTAACGGAAGATCAGCTTTTGCAGCTCGAACAACAGCTCGTCTTCCGCCCGGTCATGGCCCTCGCCGAAGCCCCTCCGGATCTTGTCCTTCAGCGACGCCGCCCCGGCCTCGCTGACCGCAGGCGCCTGCACCTCCCTCGCCAGAGCCGCCGCGCTTCGGCCGGCGATCCAGCCGGTCCCGTTGCACGCGCCGATGTGAAAGCCCGCAAAGTGGGTCGCGCAGCTCGCCTGCGCCAGCCCCGCGGCGAACAATCCCGGCAGGCTCGCGCGGCATCCCGAGTCCGTTTTGATCGCCATCTTGGTCATTTGATAAAAGGGATAGTATTCGGTTCGCCCGAACATGTCGATCCGGGCTCTCTCCCCGAGCTTCTTGTAGAAATAGTCCATCCAGGCGACCGTGCTGTGCAGGTAGTCTTCCCGTTTCTCCTCGGGCACGAGCGACATGTCGAGGTAGAGCGGCGCCTTTCCCGCCCGCTTCTCCATCACCATCGCTTTGCTGATGAGCTGCACGTCCGCCTGATCGGCCCAGTCCGGCTCGTATTTTTCCATGAACGGCTCGCCCGCCGCGTTGACGAACTTCGCGCCGTCCTGGATCGCGAAGGTGATGCCTTCGAAATAGAACTTGGGCGTGGCCGGGCGGAGATAACCGAACTCGGCGTTCGTGATCGCCGCCCCCGCGCGATAGGCGAGAACCGGGCCGGTTCCGGTGAGGTCCCGCACGAAGCCGGCGCGAAAGGTAACGCTGTTGGTGGCGAGAACCGTCGCTTTCGCGCGCAGAACGCAGAATTCCCCGCTCCGCCCGTCGATTCCGGCGGCGCCCGCGATCCAGCCGTGATCGTCCTGGAGCAGATCGGTAACGAAGATCCTCTCGACGATGCGGATCCCCTCGCTCTCCAGCGCCTTGCGCAGGACCCAGCAGAATTCCAGGCCGCCGCCGACGGGCTTGAGCACTTTCGTGACGCGCAGGCCGCGCGTCGGTCGCCGCACGAACTGCCCGCCCTCCCGCGCGAACCGAAGCCCCATCCTTTCGAGATCCAGCACCTGCCCGTACGACAGGGAAAGGACCTCCCGGATCAGCTCCTGCTCCGCGATCCATTCGTTCCCCTCGACGATGTCGCGGACGCACGCGTCGAGATCGTCCTCCGGCGAGACCATCACCATCCAGGCGTTCGAGAAAGCGGTGTGTCCGGTCCGCCCTACCATGTGGGCGTCGACGAGCGTGATTCGTCCCTCGGGAAAATGGCGCTTGGCGCTCAAGGCCGCCCAGAGGCCTCCCGCGCCGCCTCCGACGACGAGAACATCCGAGTCGATCAATCGACCGATCTTTTCCAGCATCGCAACATCACCATGGCAGCGGCCGGCGCCGGACGATCGGATGGACGTCGATGCACTGCGTGGGACAGAAGATCTCGCAGTTGAAGCACGTCACGCAGTGCTCGGGATACTTGATGGCCGGGAACTCCCGGTCTCCGTTGCGCTCCATGTGGATCACGTCCGCCGGGCAGATCGGATCGCAAAGCCCGCAACTCGTGCACTTGTCCAGCTCGATGTCGACGATCATGGCCGGAATCGATTACAGCTTGAGCAGCCCGGACGCCGTCTTTCCGAGAATCCCCTCTTTGAGATCCTCGCTGAGATCGAGCGCCCTGATCGCCTGGATGTACTCCCGCAACGCCTTCATGCCGCGGCCCGTGGCGGTGCTGACGCCGGTGAAGTCCTGGGGATAGTCGGTGGCGAAAACCAGCCGCTCGGGCTTGATTCCAAGGAGCGCGCAGCGAAGCGCCGCAAGCCCGCCCTCGAATCCCGCAAGATCGAAGTAAAGCATGTCGAAATACTCCTCGAACGGCTTCTTGAGCGTCCCGAACCGATAGGCCTTGGCGACGAGCCGGTCCTTGACGGAGGAGATCCCTCCGCCGAAGTGGCCGATCACGAATTTGAGGCCCGGAAAGCGGTCGAGAACCCCGCCTGCGATGATCCGCGTCGCGGCGAGGGCGAGATCCATCTCCCGCCCGAGGATGCGCGCCAGATCGTAGTCGTTGATCAGCTCGTACCCTTTCGGGACCATCGCGGGGTGGACGAAGATCGGGACGTCGAGCTCGCTCACCTTGCCGTAGAAAGCGTCGAGGTTCGGCGAATCCAGCGGCAGACCCTGGATCTGGGACGTCACGGTGACGCCCTTGAGACCGAGTTTGCGAACCGCGCGGTCCAGCTCGTCCAGCGCCGCCTTCCCTTCGAGCACCGGCGCCTGCGCCAGGCCGACGAAACGCCCCGGGTACTTCGCCTGCAGCTCGGCGAGCTTTTCGTTGATGAAGCGGCAATCCTCCAGAGGCGCCGACCAGCCGAGCAGGCAGGAGATGACCGACACGTCGACACCGGCCTCGTCCATGTCTGCGAGCTGGGCCTCGGGATCGTACAGCTTCGAGTGCATGGTGAGGCTCGGGACCGCTCCGTCCTTCGCGAAGACCACCTGTTCGGAATAGAGGCCGCGTTTTTTCGCCAGGTCCGCCGGCACGTAGTGGTGCTGAAAGTCGACAATCATGGTTGGGCTCCTTTTCGTCGTCGGCTTACCGCCGGTAGAGTTTCTGAATAAAGCCGCTGCTTTCGAGCTCCTGCACCCAGCGGAGATCGACGAACTCGGTTGCGCTTCGGGCGCGGGCTTTTTCGTCGGCAGCGGCGAATTCGGCGAGCTTGCGCCGCACGGCCTCGACGCTCGGGTAGGGAACCTCCGGGAGGTAGTTCAACGCAAAGATCCGGTAGGCTTCCTCCAGGATCTCGGGATCGTCGATCTTGCTGTACTTGCCGAGAATGCGCTGCGCGAAGGGTTTGTCGGTCTTGATTTTGTGGATCGCCTCGACGATCGACCGCGTCACCGCCTTCATCGCTTCCGGGCTCTTTCGGATCCACTCCTGCCGCGCCACGAAGGTCGTCTGCTGGTACGGAATCCGCAGCGTGCCGACGTCCAGCAGCTCCTTCAGCCCGAGCTTTTTAGCCTTGATGTTGATCGGCGGCGACAGAACGCCTCCGGCGATCGCCCCCTTTTCGATCCCGGCCATGATCTGCGGGATTCCTCCCATTTGGAGAACCGTAACCTCGTTCGCTCCGATCCCGAAATGGGCCAGGGCGGCGACGAGCGCGGCGTGCGTTGCGGTCCCGAAGCGGGTGATGCCGAGGCGCTTGCCCCGCAACTCGGCCGCACCGGCGATTTCCGGTCGGGCCATCAGGGAGAAAACCAGGGTCGAGGTGGTGTCGGCGAACGAAACCATGTCCGAACCCTGAAGCCGGCTCCGCACGACCACCTCGCCGTTAGCGAGCATGATCTGGATGTCCCCGCCGAGGAGAGCGGCGGCCGTGGCCGACCCTCCGGCTATGTAGACCAGCTCGACCGCCAGGTTGTTCCTCCCGAAAATGCCCGACTCCCGCGCCACCCATGGGGTGAGCATCGCGCCGCTGATCGCGGAATAGGCGAGACGGAGCCGCTCCTGCGCCGGGGCCTCGGCGCAAAGAAAGAGCCCCAGCAACCCGATGCCGGCGCGAACAGAGTTCTTGCTCATCCGTGCCTCCCGGCGCGTTCGCCCGCGCGCTACTTTCCGGCGAAGCGGAGGTCGACCAGATCTTCCGCCTTGATGCCCTTGCTTTCCTGCGGGGTCAATTCCTCGGCGATGATGGTCCGGATACCGGCGAGATTGATCTCTCCCTTGTCGGGCACGTTCAACCTGTAGGTCTCGTACACGTCCGCCAGCGCATCCTTGTCGTTGACCTTCAGGTACTTCTCGAGGACTTGGAAAGCCTTTCCCTTGTTCGCCTTGAAATCCGCTATGCTTTCACGGTACGCCGCCATGAGATTTTTCATGAGAGGCTCGTTTTTCTGCGCGAACGTCCGGGTCGTCGCCAGGGAGAGAAACTGGTACTGGATGCCGGTGTCGGGGATGTCGACGAGCTTCTTGAACCCGCGTTTTCTCAGGATCGTCGGACCCGGCGGCTCGATCACCGTCGCCATGGCGCTCCCCTTCTCCAGGGCGGACACGGTGGACGGGACGTCTCCGACCTGGACCAGCGGTACATCCCTCACCGGCTCCAGCCCCGAGCGTTTCAGGAACCAGCGCATCAGGAAATCGACGGACCCCCCGAAGCGGGTGATCGCCACCGGTTTCCCCCGCAGGTCCTCCGCTCTGCCGATGCTGGGATGGACCATCACCGAGAAGGTGGGGTTGTTCACCACCCCGCCGATCAATACCAGGTCGGCGGCACCTCTCCCGTAGGCGCGAACGATCGCCGTCGTGCCGAGAACGGCCAGCTGGATCTCGCCCGAGAGCAAGCCGGCCGTCACCGAGCGAGCGCCCGCGACGTAAACCAGATCGACGGGGATGCCGCGGCTTGCGAGCCTTCCGGATTCCTTGAGCATCCATACCGGCGCCTGAGACCCGGCGATCGCCGCATAAGCGATGCGCAGCGGTTTCGTGTCGGCCCTGCCGTCGACGGCGACCGGAATCAGGACGACGGCGAGCAGGAGAACGCGCGCTTTCATGAGGCTCCTTTCCGTCGGACCCGGGAATCCACCGGCTCCTCGAACATCTCGAGAAGGACCTTCTTGCTCTTGGCCAGATGATGCTGGAGCAGCCTTTGGGCCTTGGCGGGCGTCCGACTTTCCAGCGCCCGGACGAGCGAGACGAAATCCGCAACCAGCTCCCGAATCCTCCCCGGCGGCGCCGACGCGTAATGCCGCGCCGTCTCCACCTGATCGTTTACCGAGGCCAGGATCTTTTCCACGCGCTCGTTGTCCGCTGCGGCGATCGCCATCCGGCGCAACGCCTCCCACGCGTCTCGCACCTCCCGGTAGCCCAGCCCGGGCGCACGCTGTTCCAGATGCCGGGCCAGGCGAACGAGGGATCCGATCTGCTTCGCCGAAAGGCGGACCGCCGCCTGCGCCGCCGCGAAGCCCTCCAGCGCCTGCCGGACCTCGTAAATTTCACGGATGTCGCGCGGCGTGAGGACCCGCACGAACGCCCCCTTGTTGGGCACGATCCGCACCAGCCCTTCGTGATTGAGCCTTCGGAGCGCTTCCCGGACCGGCGTGCGGCTCACCCGGAGCCTTTTCGCCAGATCCTCCTCGAGAAGCGGTTCCCCGGGATGAAGCCGCGCCCAGACGATATCCTGCTTGATCCGGTCGTAAACCGTGAGAGAGAGGGGCCCGCCGGCGCGATTCGATGCTGGTGTGCGCACAAGCCGTGCGTGTATACAATCACGAATGCAATGTCAAGCGCCCGCGGCCCCCGCCGCGCGACGATCACGGGGAAGGCATGAAGCCCCTGTCCATCCACTCGCTGAGGTCGGCTCCGAACCATTCGGACGGCAGCTCGCGCCCGAGGCCCCGCTTCTTGCAGTTCTCGTAGATCAGCGCCCCGGCCGCCGCGAACTGGATGCCGACGCCCGTATTGCTCTTGTAGTAAACGATCTGCCGGTCGCTCGTCCTTCCCGGATGGCGCCCGATCAGCACCTCGCCCAGCTCGCAAACCTTCTCCCAGCCGACCCTTCCCTCGTCGATCAGGTCGAGAAGCTCCCGCTGCTGGTTCGCGACGGCGGTTTCCCTGTCGTTCAGCACGATGAAGTCGCTGCGGATCATGGTCGTGGCGTCGGCCTCGGTACGGCGATGAACGCCGTCCGTGTTGGCGATCGTCGTCACCATCTGCCCGGGCTCGAGCCAGCCGCCGTCGAAGACCGGCTCGCTCGAGTTCGTCGCGCACATCACGATGTCCGATCCCTTGATCACGGCCTCGGGGCTGGCGACCGGCTGCACCTCGACGTTCAGCCGCTCCGTCATCTCCTCGGCGAACCGTTCCCGGTGCTCCTTGGTGACGCTGTACACCTTGACCCGCTCGATCGACCGGACGCAGCAGATCGCCTCCAGGTTGGTCCTGGCCTCGTTGCCCGAGCCGAACAGGCCCACGATCTTCGCGTCCTTTTTCGCCAGCGCCCGATGGGCGACTCCGGTCGTCGCCCCGACGCGAATTCCGGAGAGACTGAAATCGTGGACGAGCGCCAGCGGCTCCCCCGTCTGCAGGCTGAAGAGCAGGACGAAGCCCCAGCTCCGCTTGAGCGGCGAAGGAAAATCCATCCGCCTGGCTCGCCCCACGACCCGCTCCTGGACGATCGTCGAATCGTAGCGCAGCGCCGCCACGCCGGAGCTCGGCACCGCGCCGGGAATGATGTTCGCCATGTACCCGGGCTTGTCGAGATCGGGCGGAACCTTGTAACGCGTGCGCGGACGGTTTACCGCGATCCCCTTCGCTTCCTCGGCAAACGCGCGCTCCATCGCCTCGATGCAGTCCCGCATGTCGAGAACCTGGCGCACCTCGGGATCCGTGATCAAAAGCATGGCTTCCTCGGCCCCCTCTCGGGTTTCCTTTTTTCCGGCTTAACGAGGTTCCCCTCTCAGGGATGCACGTCCTGCGTGAACCAGTCGATCGGCAGCTCGCGCCCGAGCCCCCTGGCCCTGGCGGTCTCGTACACCTTGGCGCCGACGGCGGCAAACTGCGCTCCGAGGCCGATGTTGTTGACGAACCCGGTGATCTGATCGTCGCGGCTGCGCCCTTCGATCCGGCCGGTGACCAGATCGGGCAAGGTTGGAAGCGACTTCCAGTCGATCCGCCACGCCGCCGGATGATCGCGGATCTCGAACCCCTCCTTGTTGTATACCTCGAGATCGGAGGAAGTCGCGTTGTTCTCCGTGAGGTGCGTGTGCAGCACGAGCGGCCTGCACCGCCGCAACGCATCCGGTTCGGCCTCGTCGCGCTGCATGCAGCTGAGATGGACCCCTTCGGACAGCGCTGCCGGTCCGAGAAACGGCTTGCGCGAGTTGGTGGCGGTGATGACGATGTCCGCGCCTCGAACCGCCTCCGCCTGCGAATCGACGGGCACGATCTCGACGCCGACGCTTGCGCTCATTTCCTTGGCAAACCTCTCGCGGTTGGCCCGGGTCGGGCTGTAGACCTTGATTTTCTTGATCCGCCTGGCCTCGCAAACCGCCATCACCTGGGACCCGGCCTGCCAGCCCGACCCGATGAGCCCGACGTTCTCCGCGTCGCGCCGGGCCAGGTACTTCGTCGCAACCCCGTTGGCCCCGCCCACGCGCATCCGCTGCAGGACCCCGTCCTTCATGATCGCCAGCAGCTCCCCGTTGGCCGAGCTGAAGAGCATGACGATGCCGAGCCAGCGGTTGCCCGGCAAGGCGGGCAGCTTCTCCCGCCTCAAGCCGCCGCCCGAATCCCGCCATGCCACGATGTCGGAAGAAAACCTCAGCGCCGCGGTGCCGAAGTGCGGCGAGGCGCCGCTCATGCTCTTCAGATAGTGCGCCATCGGCCCTTCGGCGCTCTGCGCCGCGGCGGTGGGCGTGTGAATGTCGGAGCGGGGCGAGGCGACTGCCCTTCCCTCGCCCAGCTCGCGATAGAGAGTCTCGAGCGCCTCCATGCAGTCCTTCATCGTGAGCGACTGCTCGACGTCGGAGTTGTCCAAGAAAAGCGGCATGCGGCTCACCTCGGATGGTTTTTTATTCTCTTCAATCGCGAATGTCCTGGAGCAGCCAGTCGGTCGGTATCTCGCGGCCGAGCCCCCTGGCTTTCGCGAGCTCGTAAACCTTGCCGGCTACGGCGTAGAACTGCGCGCCCTGGATATTGCCTCGTTCCGAGTAGGTAATCTGGCGGTCCGAGGTTCGCCCTTTTTTCCGGCCCGACAAGAGGTCCGACAGCAACACGGCCCGGTCCCCGGCGATCGCGCCGTGCGCCCGCTTTCCCGCTCGCTTCATCCGGAACCCGGCGCTCCGCTCCGCCATCGCGGCGTACGTCACGTACTCGTCGGCAAGCGCGAGCTGGGGCAGACCCCACGGAGCCGGCGCGTTCCCGAGCCTCAGCGAGACGTCGATCCGCGCGAGTGTGTCCTCGTCCGGCTTCCCTCCGACGCAGGTGACGTGAGTTCCTTCTTCGAGCCACCTGCCCGTGATGACCGGCAGGGCCGAATCGGTGCAGCCGGCGACGATGTGCGCTCCCCTGTAGACGTCCCGAGGGTTTTCCACCGGCACCGCCTCGACGCCGAACCGCTCGGTGATCTCTCGCGCGTACTCCAGCCGGTGCGCGCGCGTCGGGCTGTAGACCTGGACCCGATCGATCTTTCGCGCCAGGAGAAAGGCCTCGATGTGCGTACGGGCCATGCCGCCCGAGCCGAGCATGCCGACGACGCGCGCGTCCTCGCGCGCCATGTACCTGACGCCGATCCCGGAGTCGGCGCCGACCCGCATGTGCTGCAGGTATCCGTCGTTGATGAGCGCCAGGGGCTCGCCGCTCTGGATGTCGATCAGCAGGATCAAGCCGCAGAACTTGCCCGGCCGCACGCAGTATTTCTCCTGGGTCCGCGTCCCCTGGTACTCCTCCTCGTAAACCACGTCCGACTTCATCCGGATGGCGAAATACCCCGAAACCGAGCCGCCCTCCATCGTGCCCCACTGGTAGAGCTTCTCCGGGTCCCGCGTCGGGATCTGGATGTCGATGCGCGGCCGGCAGACCGCTTCGCTGCGCGCGAGCTCGCGGTACGCCTCCTCGAGCGCGGTCATGGTGATCTCCATCGTGAGCACGCTCTTCACGTCGTCGTTGTTGAGCATCAACATCGCGCTTCTTCCTTCGCCCGCCGTATTTCGAGCGGCAATCTTATGCCGTAACCGCCCGGCTGGCAAGCCGGTTGCGTCGAGGACGAACCTGCGGCGGGGAGAATCCACCCTCGTCTTGGCGGTTCCATCCGCTCTGATTCCGGAGGAGCGCAATCACCTGGTCAACCCCGTCCTTCGGGGCTCCAGGCGAATTCGCATCAACAGGACCGCTCCGTTTCGTTTCCACCCGCGGACGTGAAAACAAAGATCGAGGCGTGACGCTTCCTCGGGACAGTCCGTAGAGCGCGCGGATTCTCGCGGAGGACGCTTTCCGCCACGGCGGCCTATAGCAGCGGGCAGGATCGCCTGTCTAGGAACGCAGCCGCTTCGGCCTTTGATTTCCCGTCCTTCTGGAGTATATGAAGTGCTGAGCGAACGGAGGACGCCGCCATGGCCAAGCTTCGCTACATCGCTTTCATCAGCGAGAACCCCGAGAAGATCGCGGACTTCTACAACCGCTACCTCGGCACCAGGGAGCTCGGCCGCTCGCCCGAGGGCGACGTCTCGATTACCGACGGCTTCTTCAACCTGACGTTCCTCAGGAAGCGCGCCTCGCTCGGCGAGCCGATCGCCGAGATCGGGCTGCACCACGTCGGCGTTCAGGTGGAAAGCGTCGAGGAGGCGAAAGGCCGTTATCTCAGGTTCAACCCGCGCGGCGTGATCGTCCGCGAGCCGGACGACTTGCATCACGGCGAGATCCGGATCTACGACCCGGAATGCCACCCGGTCGCCGTCTCCGAGAAAAGCTTCGGCGTGGCAGCCGCCGACGAAAAGCGGTTTCCGCGAGTGCGCCACATCGCTTACAACGCCCTCGATCCCGAGACGATGCTGCGCTTTTATTCCGAGGTCTTCGGCTTCCGGGAGATCCCGACCAGCTACGTCCGCCGCCAGCAAGGGCTCGGGAACCGCTTCGCCGGCGACGGCTTCACCAATCTCGCCATCCATCCTTTTTACAGCCGCGCCGAAGGCCACGAGGTGAGGTTCGGGCTCAACCACATCGGCTTCCTGGTCGACCGCATGGAAGCGACCATGGCGGAGCTGAGCGCGGTGCTGAAGATCGCCCCGCGTCCCTCTACCCGGCCGTACGCGGAGTTTCGCTTCCGCGACCCCGAGGGCAACGCGCTCGACCTTTCGCAGAGCAAAGGCTGGGAGGTGGACGTCGACAAGTGGGAACGGGCGGCGTGACGCGGCGGCTTACGGGCTCCGGCGGGCTGCGGACGGCCGTGCCGGAGACGGCTTTGGCGGAGGCTTTATGACCTGTCGATTCCTGCGCGCGGCTTCGCTCGTCACGGCGGCCCTGTTCTGCATGCCGGCCGCGGCGAGCGACAAGCTCACGATCGGTTGGAGCGCGATCGCGGGCTCGCACGCGCCCCTCTGGATCACCAAGGAAGCGGGGCTCTTCGAGCGCAACGGCCTCGACGTGACGATGATCTACATCGACGGCGGCTCCAGGGCGACGCAGGCGTTGATGTCGGGGGACGTCCCGATCGTGCAGGTGGGCGGGAACGCGCCGGTGGTGGCGCGTCTGCGCGGCGCCGACGTCACCTTGATCGCCGGCCTCCTCAACATCCTCGCCTACAGCATGGTCGTCGCTCCGGAGATCAAGAAGCCCGAGGACCTCAAGGGGAAAAAGCTCTCCGTGAGCCGATTCGGGTCGAACTCCGACTACGCCACCCGAAAGATCCTGCTCAAGTGGGGGCTCCGGCCGGACCTCGACGTGGCCGTCCTCCAGATTCCCGGCGGGCAGCCGGCGCGGCTGGCGGCGATCCAGACGAAACAAGTGCACGGGATGGTCGCCCAGCCGCCCGTGACCAACCTCGCCCGCAAGATGAACCTCAACATCCTCGCCGAGCCCGAGGACTTCGGCGGCGCCTACCCGACCACGCCGGTGGCGTCGCGCGTCTCGTACCTGCGGGCGAATCGCGACATCGCCCGCCGCTTCGTTCGCGCCCTGCTCGAGGGAATCCACCTGTACAAAACCGACAGGGAGTTCAGCAAGCAGGTGATCGCGAAGTACGTCAAGACCAGCGACGCCGACGCCCTGGAGGACAGCTACCGCTTCTTCTCGCGCCTGGTCCCGGCCAAGCCCTATCCTTCGCTGGATGCGATCAAGGAGGCGCTCGACGAGCTGGGCGAGAAGGACCCCAAGGCGCGCAGCGCCAGGCCGCAGGACTTTGCGGACCCCAGCCTCGTCAGGGAATTCGACGAAAGCGGTTTTATCGACCGGCTGTACAGGACGAAGCGGTGAAAGCGCCGCGCTACAGGCGGAAGAGCCGTCTCGCGTTCCCGCCGAGCACGCGCTCCTTGTCCTCGTCCGAGAGATCTTTCATCGCCTTGATCGTGGAGACTGTTTTGGGCCAGGTCGCCACGGCATCGCCGTGGTCGAAGTCGCTGCCGATGATGATGTTGTGGTCGGGCCAGCCCTTGACGGTCTCCGCGAGATAGCTCTCCCACGATACCGCCGCCACGTAGAACTGATCGAAGTATTCGCTCGGCCGCTTCTCGATTCCCGCCTTGCCTTCGAAGAACTGCCGCACGGCGACCGAGATTCCCGCTTCTCCCGGCGTGTGGGCGTCGAGGGTGTGCATGAGCCACGGTACCCAGCCCACGCCGCCCTCGAAGAAGGCGAACCTGAGCGTCGGGAACCGGTCGAGCACTCCGCTGAAGATCAGCCGCGCGATGCTCACCATGTAGGTCAGCGGAAAGCCGAGCGCCGTGGGGAAGTGCGGGTAGCCCCCGAAGCGCTCGGCGCCGATCAGCCACGGATGGCTGTGTTGCAGCTCGAAGACCCGCGCCGCCGGGTGGAGCAGGATGGGAATGTCGAGATCGGCGATCTCCTCGTAAAGCGGCCACAAGGCCTCGTTGTCGAGATCGCCGTCGGCCCATCCGCCGTTGAGCTTCACCGCCTTGAGGCCGAGATCCCTCACCGCGCGCCTGATCTCGCGGATCGACTCCCGGATGTCCGGCAGATAGATCCAGGCGACTCCGATGAAGCGCGGGTCGCCGGCGATGTCCTCGGCCACCGTGTCGTTGTAGGCCCGGGCGAGCTGCCGGCCAAGCTCGGCGTCCACCTCGTAGATCAACGGCCGGTTGTCCGGGATCAGCACCTGGACATCGAATCCGTCCTTCCGCATGAACTCGGAGCGCAACGGAATGCTCCAGCGCCCCTCCTTGAAGGAATGCACCTTCTTGCCGTCGCGGTAATAGGTCGCCACCCTGCCCGGCACGACCTCGCCGAAACGGATCATGTCGCCCCGGTCCTCTGCCAGCTCGAGATGGCCGCGGCCGGGATGCCTCACCCTGTCGATGAAACGAAGCGGCCAGTAGTGGGTGTCGCCGTCGATGTACATCGGAATCCCCCTTGCGCGCCGTCGTCCGGCCGCCGCCGTCAGAGGCCGAGTTCCAGGAGCTGGATCGCGTTTTCCCCCAGCACCTTTCTCTTGTTCTCGGGCGAGATCTTCGTGCTCCGCGCGATCGGGCCGGTCACCTGCCCGGGCTGAGAAGAATCCCAGTGCGGCGAGTCGGTGGCCAGCACGAGGCGGTCGCCGCCGAGGTATTCGACCGCCCATTCGAAGAGGCCGTCCTCGAAGGGCTCGCAGCCGACCCAGACGCTCCGGTTGAAGATGTCGGTCGGGCGCCGCTTCAGCCAAGGGACGAGGTGGGGCAGCTTCTCCCAATGCTCGTCCATGCGGGAAAGCCACCACGGCATCTGCGAGGCCCCGGTCTCCAGGCAGATGATCTTCAGGTCGGGAAACTTTTCCAGAATCCCGCCGCAGATGTAGACCATGAGGCAGACCATGGTTTCGAGCGTCCGGCCCACCATGTGCGAGAAGAAAAAATTTTCCGCGAAGCGCTCGTGGCCCAAAGAGCCGGTCTTGGTGTCGTGGAAAATGATCGGGGTGCGCGTCTTCTCCAGCTCGGCGAAAATCGGATCGAAATAGGGATCCCACCATTCCCTGCCGGGGATCGGCGTCGCCTTGACGTTCAGCGCCTTGCTCCCCATCTCGCGCGTCCGGTGGAGCTCCCGCACGGCCTCTTTGGGATCCTGGAGCGGAATCACGCCCGCCCACATCAGCCGGCCGGGCTGCTGCGAGGCATACCAGCTCATGTAGTTGTTCTGCGCCCGGGCATAAGCCGCTCCGAGCTCGGGATCGTCGACGAACCAGAGAATGTCCAGGGCGGGAGAGTTGGGCGAGAGCACGGCGACGTCGATACCGTCGAGGTCCATGTTGCGCACGCGCCCCTGAGGCGTAAGGTCTTCCGGCTTGACCCACTCTTGCTTTTCGGCCTTGTGGCGGCCCAGCTCCGATCCGACCATGATGCGGTTGCCGACCAGCGTTTTGCGCCGCTCGTTGTCCCTGGTCGGAAGCCTTCGGGGAAGATACGGTTTCCACCGTTCCTCGATCGTCTGCTCCCAGCTTTCGAGGTCGCCGACCAGGTGACTGTCGAGATCGACCACCTTCATCCCGTCGATCGCCATGGCGCCTTCCCTCCTTTTTTCCCTACATCTTCATAACGCAAACGCCTGCCTCGCGCATTCGCCGAGATTTGATATGGAGCTGGACGCCGTACGGAACGGTCCGGTCCGCCCGTTCCGCCTCCTCGGGCTTCTCCCGTCCACTGGCTGGATCGCTCTGCCCTTGGGATTTGACCCGACCGCCACAGTTGCCATCTCGAGGACAGCGCCTCGTTCCAAACATCGGGAGACGGCTCTGTTTTGCCCGCGCGGGCCGTCAGGCCCTCGCGACCTCAGCCGGATAACACTCCCCCGGACTCGTGTCAAGGAAGACACATTCCGACTTGACAAAAAACTTGCACCTCGATAGCTAGCCGAACAAAGTTCCATGAACCCCTGCCACCCCATCTTCCCCGAGACCGGGCCATCCGACCGCTCGGGCCACAACGGGAGCTTTACGTTCCCGTGCCCGTGCTCCGCGGGTCCCGGCTCTCTTTCGACGGGTGATGCTTATCAGTCAATGAAGTCCCTGGTACGTCGCGTAAGCAAACCGCGCGTTTCAAGATTACGGAGGCGTCATGCTGATCGGTGAAGAAGAGCTCGCGCGAATGCATAAACGTTTTCCTTACCCGAGATTTTCCAGGGCCGAATACGAGCGCAGACACCGCAACATCAGGAGCATGATGCGCGAGCTGGGGCTCGATTGCTTGCTGATCATCGGCGGTTCGGCCGCCTACGGCCGGTTGTGGTTTAACATCCGCTATGTGACGAACATGATGGGAAAGGCCGAGATGGCCAACTACTGCTTTTTCCCCAAGGAAGGCGACCCGTGCCTGATCGTACGGCCGGGACACTCGCTGGCCGAGGGGATGCTGGCCAGAACTGCAGTGCGAGAAGTCATCGTCGGCGAGCCGAACGTTCTGAGCGCTATAGTGAGAACCGTACAGGAAAGGGGCTACGACCGGGGCCGGGTGGGAATCGTCGAATACGATCCTTTCACCTCCATTCCCAAGAACCATTGGGATTTCTTCACGTCGAAGCTGCCCCAGGCCGAATTCGTTTTCGTGACCAGGGAATTCATCAAGCTCCGCCTGCTCAAGAGCGAGGAAGAGATCGCCGCCATTGAACGCTCCGCGGAGTTGGGAGACATCGCGATCAATGCGATCGCCGAGAAAACGAAGGTCGGAATGACCGAGGGAGAGGTTTTTGGAATCGCGCACCGGGCGGTTCTGGAAGCCGGCGGTGAAATGGGAATGATCCAGCTCGCATCGGCGCCGATGGACGATCCGGACATCAATGACCAGCGGCCGCGACCCGTGGATCGCGTGATCGGCCCGCGCGACTTCATCAATAACGAAGTCGGCATCTTCTACAACGGCTATGAGGCGCAAACCGGCAAGCCGATGGTGACCGGACAGCCGACCAGGGAAATCGAAGAGATGTTCGATATCGCACTGGAAGGCTACAAACGCCTTATACCCACGCTGGCTCCGGGCAAGAGCAGCCTGGATTCCCTGGCGGCCGCGAGCTTTGTTCATGAGCAGGGATACGAGTTTTACGGAAGCTTTCTGCAGGGCATGCTCGGCGCCAACCCGCGCCATGAGCCCCAGATCGGTTTCGGGAGATCGACGAACGCCGAGGACCGCTTCCTTTTCGATGACGGAGACAAGCTGGTTTACAAACCCGGCATGATGTTCACGCTGCAGATGCACCTCGTCGACAAGAAGAAAACGAGGAGCCTTTTCCTGGCCGACACGTTCGTGATTACGGAGAGCGGCTCGCGGAACCTCAATAAAATTCCCCCGCAGCTTATCCGGATCTAACCGGTTGCCGGAAGGAGACACTCCAATGGCTAAAAACGGTTTCAGGGCTTTTGACAGCGATATGCACGTCTACGACGCTCCGGACCTCTACGTCAGGTACATGAACCCCGTTTGGGGAGAGCGTATCCCGGTGGCCGAAGGCTGGACCCGGCACGGCCGCCCGCAATTCAAGATCGGAGGCACCAGGTTGCTCCGACCGCGCAGGCAATTGCTGGAGTACGGGGAGCAACTTGTCGAGAGCCGGTACGGCTTTGCCCTTCAGCGTAACTACGACGCCGTCTCACAGATCCAGGCCATGGACATGGAGGGATTGGACGTGGCCGTGCTCTTCCGGACCTCGCCTCTGCATTGCGACGAGACTTTTGAGGCGCAGTACGCCAACGATCTCTGCCGGGCCTGGAACGACTGGATCGCCGATTTTTGCAAAGCCAGCCCCAAGCGGCTCAAGGCTTCAGCCCTCATCACGCTTCACGACGTCGATCTCGCGGTCGACGAGGTTCGGCGCGCGGTAAACGAGCTCGGGGCCGTCGGGCTTTCCCTCTGTCCCGAGCCGATCAACGGGAAGCGAATCCACGACCGTCTCTTTGACCCCTTATGGGCGGAGATCGAAAAACTCGGCGTCGCCCTTTGTTTTCATCCACCGGCGCGCCCCAATCAGGACCAGGTCGCGAACAAGTTTTACGACCATCCCAACGGCAACATCATCGGCCTGGCGCTCAGAAACCCGGTCGAGCTGATTCTGGCGGTCTCGAGCTTCTGTGCAGGGGGCGTGCTGGAAAAATTCCCGAAGCTGCGCGTGGCGTTTCTTGAAGGCAACTGCGCCTGGCTTCCGTGGCTGCTCTATCGCCTGGACGAGCGAGCCAAGCTTCATGGCCCGCTTGCAGACGTCCCTTTGTCAAAAAAACCGAGCGACTATTTCTTGCAGCAGTGCTTTGTCTCCGTCGACCCGGATGAGTACCTCGTCGTCGATGTCGTCAAGCGGATCGGCGACGATAATATCGTGATATCCACCGACTATCCGCATATCGACGCCCATTTTCCGCACGCGCTGGACGAGTTCTTGGAAATCGAGGATCTCCCGGATTCCTCGCGCCGAAAGATTCTGTGGGACAACTGCGTCAGGCTTTACGGGGTAAACGACGCCGACGTGTAGCAACGGCCGACCGGAGCGCGAAGCAACGGGATTCGAAGGCGCCGTCGCGGGCCGCCATAATGCGATGTTGATATACTTACGCGCTCGCTAGTAAACGGGGAACGAGGAGATTGCTGGAGGAATCGTCTCGCCGGCGACCAGGAGAAAAGGAGCCGCAGGCTCGACCATCCTGATATGGGTTCTTCGCGTCGTTTCCGATCTCAGGCTAGCCGCTCTAGACTCACGTCGTGGCGGCTTCAAACGCCGGTGGCCGACGGTGAACTGGCGGCGACGTCGGCTTTCAGGTTCCTGGCACTGGCGGCGACGACACTTGTAGCATAGTCGATTTCCTCCTCCGTATTGAAGCGGCTGAGCGCGAAGCGAATCGAGGAAAGGGCTTCCCGCGGAGTCAGTCCCATGGCCGTGAGAACATGGGAAGGACTGCCTCTCCCCGAGGACGCCGCGCCGGACGATGCGTAGATCCCGCGCCGTTCGATCTCTCTTAACAGACGCTCCGCCTCAAGGCCGCAGAAGGTCACGTTGGTTGTGTTAGGAAGACGGCAGGCTGGGTTACCGTTGATTTTCGTCCCCGGAACTCGCTCGCGGATCCCTTTCTCGAGCTTGTCCCTGAGGCGTCGAACGCGAGTGTTTTCCTCCTCGAGGTGGATCGAGGCGAGCTCGGCTGCCTTTCCCATCCCGATGATCGCGGCGACGTTTTCGGTCCCGGCGCGCCGCAATCCTTCCTGCGGCCCGCCGGCAATGAGGGAACGAAGCTTCGTCCCACGCCGGACGAATAACGCCCCGACCCCTTTCGGGCCGTGGAACTTGTGCGCGGACAGAGAAAGGAGATCGATCTGGGCAAGCTTCCGCAGGTTTATCGGAACCCGCCCGACAGCCTGAACCGCATCTACATGGAATGCGATCCCCCGCTCTTTGACCATCTCGCCGATTTCTTCGACAGGGAAGATGACGCCGGTCTCGTTGTTCGCCCACATCACGGAGACTATCGCGGTGTCGTCCGTGAGCGACTGTCTCAGCTCGTCGATGTCCAGCATTCCTTCTCGATCCACTCGCAAATACGTGACGCGACGGTGTCGGCCTCGCTCCCGCTCGCAGACCGCGATGACGGCAACGTGCTCCACCCTGGTGGTTACGATGTGGTTTCGCGTCGGCAACACGGACAGGACCCCTTGGATTGCGGTGTTGATACTCTCGGTGCCTCCGCTGGTGAAAACGACCTCGTCGGGGTGCGCGGTGCCGAGCAAGGCGGCTACGGAATCCCGGGCCTGCTCCATTTTTTGTCGCACGCGCGCTCCAAGGGAATGCATGCTGGATGGATGCGCAAAATGGCTGGTGAGGTAAGGTCGCATAGCCACGAAGACTCTGTCGTCGATCTTCGTCGTGGCGTTATTGTCCAGATAAATGTCTTCCATTCAACGCCTCGAATCCCTCGCGGCACCCTCACAACCCTGTGGCTCCCTTGGCCTTCAGGTAATTGACGACGTCGGGATTCAACCCTTGCGCTTCCGAAAAATCGGCTCCGGCAACGATCGCGTCGCGAAAAACGGCGCCCGTGAGATTAGCTTTTTTGAAGCTCGCGTTGACCAACGTTGCGTCCGTGAGATCGGCATTGGTCAGATCGCTCGAGATGAGTTTGCCGTGGTTCAGGCGGCAACCCTTGAAATTGGCGCCTCTCAGGTCCAGGTTGGAAAGGTCCATGCCCGACAGATACAGGTTCCTGAGATCGACGCCCGCCAGACTCTCTTGTTTTTGGATCTTCCGTAGAATATGCCTGAAATCACCGTTTCTTTCGCCGGCCATTGGCCTACCTCCCCGGATGGTCAGGCTGCCGGAGCCGTCTTGACGACAAAGCGCGCGCGGCGATTTTTTGCCCAGCAGGCCTCGCTTTGCTCCTTGCAGAGGGGTAGCTCTTCCCCGTAGCTGATCGTCGACAAGCGGTCCGCCGAGATGCCGAGGTCGACGAGATACCGTTTCACGGTCTCCGCCCTCCGCGCGCCCAACGCGAGATTGTATTCGTTGGTGCCGCGCTCGTCGCAGTGTCCTTCGATTTCCACCCGAACGCCGGGGTTCGCCTTGAGCCACGCCGCGTGTCCCTTGAGAATCTCCCTGGCATCGGGGCGAAGGTCGTAACGATCGAAGTCGAAGTTGACGTCCCGAAGCGGGCCTGAGTCCTTGCCCTCGCCCAAAGTTCCCTTCTGCAGGGCCTCGAGGCTCGACAGCTGCGAAGACTTCGACGGCGCGGCCGCGGCTCGCTCCGGAGCGGTTGTCGCCTTTTGCGGCACGCCGCCCGGAGGAGTCTTGGTCGCGGCCTCCGGCGAGCAACCAGCGAAAAGAAACAACATCACGAGAACAAGCGCACACCTTCCCGGCACCTGTGGAACCCCGGTCTGTTCGCGGTACATTTCTCCAACCTCCTGAGCCAAACCTATTTCCTTCGGGACATGCCCGGCGGCGCCTTCGGGCATGTTTCGTCCAAAGATTGAAATAGCCTTGCGCCGCCTCATCTGCGTGGGCAATGACGCGAATCCTTCCCGTTCGTCACGCTCCCGCAAATCCACGGATCCGTTCCATGACCTCCTTTTGGGTATCACCGTCTAATTTGTGGACATATCGCTTGAATTCCTCTTTGGCGTCCTCGACGACTTTCGAGGATGGCCCCTCGTGAGCACCGATGATATCCGCAAGTTCCAAAATCCTCTCTCTTACCCTGTCCATGACCGCCTCTCCTCGTTCTTTCACGTACGGTGTTTCGCTTTTCGAGAACCCCCGGCCGGCCAGCCGCTCCCGCTTTCCCTTTCTATGGCTTGCCGGCGCGATCGACGTCGAGGATCTCGATCTCGAACGGGAACGCGTACTCCGTCACACCGTGATCCCACGCCACGCTGAACAGGCATCGCCCACAATTTTCAACAACGTACAAAATAGTCCCCTCCGCGGACCGCATGACTCGCCCCTGATGGCTTCTGATCTCTCTCGTGGCCCGGCAGCGCTTGCCGGTGAGGTCCGTGCTGACACCCGGCGACGCCTTCGCCTTCATTGAAGATTCGCGGAACCGCGGCTCGTGGCCCAGACCTTCGAATCCTGCCGCTCCGTGCGGTTCAAATGGTTCCACGGTTCAATGTGAAAACCAGAAACCGGAAACCAGAAACCGTTATTCTCCAGGTCTCGGCCCACTTCCAATGGACGTCTACCCGCCGATGAGCTTCTCGGTAAACGACAACGCCAAATCGTCCCGATCACGTTCGCCCGCGGCCGGCCACCAAGCCGCCGACGATTCTTTTGACCTTCGCCCCCTCGATCGGAAGGGACAGAAAAGACGTGGCGCCCTCCTCCAGAGCGCGGAGCGTCGTTTCGTGACCGGGAACCGAGACCGCCGCGAGCACCGGAGCGCCGCGTGCGGCAGCGCGGCATTTCCGTAACGTCGCCATGTCGATCCGATTCTGATGCCGTACGTGGACGATGATCAAATGAGGCCTGAACGAGGAAACCAAAAGCTCGGTGTCGTCCGACGACCCGCTGACCGCCGTCTCGTAACCTTGCTCGCGAAGAGCGGCGAAAAGACACAAGTCGACGTTCTCGCCGATCAGCAGAACCCTGATCCTTGCTCTCTTCCTCTTCACCGTTCGGTGCGCTGTCCCGGCCACTGCCGTTTCTTTTGCGCAATCGACGCCGACCCGGGCACGGTTTACAACGCCCTTTTTCTGCGCCCGGACCCGGCGTGGTTATTGCCACGCGGGCATTGCAAGCCGTCGAAAACTTCCGCGAGAGCGTCGGGTTCCAGCGGGAGATGAAGAAACCGGTGTCCCGAATCTCCGAGGCGCGTCGCAAACTCTTCGCGTTGCGCGCGCCGGACGGCTAATATGAGCGGGACGCCGGCGGCCAGAGCGCGGCACTCCTGTACCGCGCAAACGCTCCCGTGGTCGGGCTCGTCCAGCCGGAGAATGATGAGATGCGGCCGTACGGGATAGACGAATCCCCACGCCTTTTGAGGCGACTCACAGATCGTGACCTCACACCCTTCCCGCTCCAGCGCAGACTGAAGCGAAGTGTCCGAGCGACCGTTGACCAAAAGCACTTTCCTTCGATTTTCCGGATTTCCTTCGCGCATGTGCCCTCTTCGACCTCGCAGGGTTGGGGTTCGTCGACGCCGAGGACCAAGGACGTCCACTACCGGTCCCTACCCGCAAAATCGAGGCCGTTCGCCCAGGGCAGCTAACTACCTGAAATAACGCAGGATTTTCAGCGGCCAGAGATCGATGAAGGATAGCAATGCAATTTTTGCATCCAGAAGACCTTGGCACGATACCGTTAGTGCCAAAATTGCAATCCAAGGCATCTCTGTCGATTTAAACGTGCAATTTTTGCATCTAAAGATTTGATACGGTCCGCCCGTGCGACCGAAGGCCTTGCGAGCTATGCCTGGCGGGTGGTCTCGGAAGCCAACAACCGGGAGCGTCTCAACTTATGATAAAGAGTGCGCAGCCCCATTTTCAGGGCACGGGCGGCTTCTTTCTTGGTCGGAAAGTATTCCAGATATCGACGGATAATTTCTCTTTCTGCTTCTTCCATGGTTATGCCGACCGGCAGTCTGATCTCCGGGCAGTTGGCGCATCCGCGGATGTTCTGCGGAAGATCCTCCACATCCAAAATATCCCCGTCCGCCATCAAAGCCATGCTCTCCACAACGTTCTTGAGCTCCCGAACATTGCCCGGCCAGGGATAGCGTTGCAATCGCGCCACCGCCTCGGCTGTAATCCGGAGATTGGATTTCCCGGTGGTTTTCGCCAATTCGGCCAGAAAAGCCTTGATCAGGTACGGGATGTCATCCGTCCGTTCTCGCAGCGGCGGAACGGTCAGTGCGATCACTTTGATCCGGTAGTACAGGTCCTCGCGAAATCTTTTCGCCTTGACCTCGTCTTCCAGGTTGACATTGGTGGCCGAAATCAGCCGCAGGTCGGTTTTTACTTTTCTGGTGCCCCCGAGCCGGCGAAACTCCTTGCGTTCCAGGGCGCGCAGTAACTTCGCCTGCGCTTTCAGCCCCATCTCGTTAATCTCGTCGAGGAACAAGGTGCCCTCGTTCGCCGTTTCGAAAACTCCCAGTTTTTTTTCGGTGGCGCCGGTGAACGCCCCTTTTTCGTGGCCGAAAAGCTCGTTTTCCAGGAGCTCGTCCGACACCGACGCGCAGTTTACCGGGACGAACGGTCGGTTCCGCCGCGGGCTCAAACGGTGAATTTCGCGAGCGACGATTTCCTTACCCGACCCGCTTTCGCCGCAGATGAGCACGTTGCCCCCGTAAGGTGCGATCCGTTCGACCAGCGAGAAAAGCTCCCTCATTCCGCGCGAGACGCCCACGACCACGTTCGGCGGTTGTCCTCCCGGAACCGGATGCTCCCCGCCCCGGCCATCCCGCCATTCCCACGCCCGCGCGGCGTTCCTCACGGCTTCCGTCAGATCGCGGCCGGTAACGGGTTTGGTCAAGAAATCTACGGCTCCCATCTTCAAAGCCTGAATCGCGGAGCTCATCGTGCCAAAGGCGGTCACGACGACGACTGCGCACGGCAACCGGTTTTCTTTGACGTAGCTGAGAAGGCCGAGGCCGTCCCCGTCCGGGAGCTTCAGCTCCGTGACGACGGCGGCAATCTGGCCGTCGGCGAGCATCGCCAGCGCGCTGTTCAGGGAAGCGGTCTCCAGCACTTCAAAACGCGCTCGCCGTAGAACCGCGGCCAAGCTTTCGCGACTCTCCGGATGATCCTCGACGATCAAGACCTTTCGCGTCTCCATGGGCCCTTCGGTTACGGTTTCACCGGCAAAGAAACGATAAAACTGGCACCCTTGCCGACCTCGGAGCTGACGACGATTTGTCCCCCGTGGAGTCTCACGATTTCCCGCGCCAGCGTAAGCCCCAGGCCGGCTCGCCCTTCCTTGGTCGAGAAGAAAGCGTCAAAGATACGATCCCGCTCAGCCGGGGAGATGCCTCCGCCCCGGTCTTCGATCTTTATCGCTACGCTGTTCTCCCTGCTTTCCGTGGCAAGCGTGATCGCGCCTCCGGGCCGCGAGCTCTCGATCGCGTTCAGGAGAATGTTCAAGATCGCTTGTTTGATCTGAATCGGGTCGCCCTGGACCATCGGAACGCCGTTTTCGACCCTGACCGCTACCGTCAAGTCTTTTTTCGTCGCTTCCGGTCTGGCAAAGGTCTCCACCTCCTTCAGGAGCGCGTTGAGGTCGATCGCCGTGATTCCAGAGCTCGGCAGTTCGATGACCCGCAGGACCTCGCAGAGAAAAGCATCCAGCTCGGTGATTACGTCTCGCATCTTTTCGAGCCGCTCCCGGACGGCGTCGCGCGCGACTTCCGAAATCTCGTCTTCCAGACTGTCTATGTGGAGCAGCAGCGCGTTCAGGGGGTTGCGGATCCTTCGAACGAATGCGTCGATCAGGGTATTTCCAGGCGGCGCTCGCCTCGCCCTTCGCATAACAACAATGTAGTTCCGCTTCGAGGCGCAAACAAGCCACGGCCTGTCATCCCGCGGCAAGCAAAACCCTTACCGCCCTTCAACGGCGGTCGCCTCAGCCCGGTGTATCGCACCCTTCACCTCCCGCCGGAGCGCCGAAAGCCCGCCGTCACGTCGGGAAACCCGCTGTATCTGAACATTTGAACCACACGAAGCAGCAGGATTCCAAGGTCTCCCACGGCCCGCCGCGATGCGATCTCCACGCTTGCGAACCCGCTGACAATAGGACGACAAACCGTCATAAATCGTTTCCCGCATAGGACTGGTTAAACGACTTGTTGCAAAGCGGAAAATCGGGGACGATGTTCTTGAGGAGCGCGAACGAGAGCGCCGGCCAGTTGACGAACGAGGGATCCTTTACCTTCACGCGGAACAGCTTGCCCTCCCGGTCGGCCATCAGCCAGTGGATGATGGCGCCGCGCCAGCCTTCCACGATGGCAAACGCGGGCTCGTGGGCGGGCAGCGTCCCGAGGGGAACGGCAAGCGGCCCGTCGGCCGCCCGGGCGAGCGCCTGCTTGATCAGCTCCACGGACTGGCGTGCCTCCTCCACCCGCACGAGCGTCCGGGCGTAGACATCGCCGGTATCGAAGACCGGCACCTTGAAGCTCAGCCGATCATAGGGCGCGAAGGGATGATCGCGCCGCGCGTCCGCGTCGATGCCGGAAGCCCGCGCGACGTAACCCGAGACGCCGAGGTCCCTTGCCGTCCGGTTCGCCAGCCTTCCCGTCCCCTCGAGCCGGTCCTTCACCATGGCGTTGTCGAGGCTGATCGCAACGACGTCGTTGAAGTCGGCTAGAACCGCGTCGAGCTCGGCGGCCAGGTCAAGGTCCCGCAGAAAGTCCCGGGCGACGCCTCCCGGGACTACGGCACCGCGCAGGAGGCGGTTTCCCGTAAGACGCTTGTTCAACCGCAGCAGCCGCTCGCGGATGCGAAAACAGTGCGAATGGGCGACGGCGAACCCCGTGTCGTTGCAGATCATCCCGAAGTCGCCCACGTGGTTGTACAGCCGCTCCATCTCCAGGAAAACCAGCCGCAACCACTGCGCCCGTGCGGGAACTTCCACGTCCGCCAGCGCCTCCAGAGCCCGACAATATGCCAGCGCGTGCCCCACGGTGGTGTCGCCCGAGATCCGTTCGGCCAGCTCGACGCCCTCGACCGGCGTCCTCCCCTCGAACAGCTTCTCCGTCCCTTTGTGGGTAAAGTACAGGCGAATCTTGAGATCGATCACCGTTTCTCCGACCACGCTGAAGCGGAAGTGGCCGGGCTCGATGATGCCGGCGTGCACGGGCCCCACCGGGATCTCGTAGACTCCTTCGCCCCCCACCGGGAGAAACGGAAACGGGGTGCCGTCGTCCTGGAACCTCGCCGGCGGCGGCGCGTCCTTGCGCAGCGGAAAATAATCCGCCGGCCAGAAGGCATGGCGCACCAACGGCCGGGGGTCCGGATGACCGACGGCTTCGATGCCGAAGAGGTCCCGGACCTCGCGCTCGAAGCGCGAGGCGGGATAGTGAAAGGTCGCCAACGAGGGAAAAGCCGATCGCTCCGGAGGCAGGTCGAGCGTCGCGTGCAGAAACCAGTCTTGCCGGTCGTTGCCGAAGAGGTAGTTGATCTCGAACGCCCCCTTGTCGCCCCGACGATCGTTGGCTGCAAGGAGCGCCAGCTCCGCGCCGAAGTCCCGACGCAGCAAGGCAGCGAGCCCGCGCACATCGTCGCGGTCGATCCGGACGTGCAGCTCGTTTCGCCGACGAGCCCGGACGTCTTTCACGCCGCCTCCGAGCTCCCGTTCGAGCGCCGATCGCAGTCGGGAAAAATCGGTCATCTCGCCACCACCTCGGCGGCGCGGCGGAACAGCGCCTCGATCGGCGGCGGGAGCATGAGCCCGAGAAACAGCAGCACGCCCACGCTCACGAACAGCGGTGCCAGCCGCCATCGGCCGCCTTCTCCCGCGACGACGCCCTCGGGGAACGCCCCGTAGAGCATTCGATTCGCATGGCGGAGGACTGCGATGAAGCCCACGCCGAGCAGCGCAAGCACAGCGCCCATGAGTCCCGGCCGTCCGGCGGCGAAGCCGGCCCGGATCAGCGCGAACTCGGAAACGAACAGGCCGAAAGGCGGCAGCCCCACGATCGCGAGTACGCCCGTCAGGAAGAGAGCGCCCGTCCACGGCATGACTTGAAGCATTCCCGAAACCCCTCCCAGCTCGGTCGTGCCGTAGCGATGCAGCACTCGGCCGGACAGCAAGAACAGCATGGATTTCGCCGCTGCGTGACAGATCAGGTGCAGGAGCGCGGCGAACGCCCCCGCCGGCCCCAGGCCCAGGCCGATGCAGATCAAGCCGGTGTGCTCGATGCTGGAGTAGGCCAGCATGCGCTTGTAATTGCGCTGGATGACCAGGCTGAAGGCCGCCACCGCCACCGAGAACAGCCCCAGCCCGAGGAGCAACTGGCCGGAGAAGGCCGGCCCGAGAGCCGCGTCCGCGACCACTTTCCAGCGGGCGATGGCATAGAGGGCGACCGCCAGGAGAACGCCGGACATCATCGCCGAAAGCGCCGGCGGCGCCTCGGAATGGGCGTCGGGAAGCCACGTGTGCATCGGCGCGATTCCTGCCTTGGTGCCGAAGCCCACGACGATGAAGACGAAAGCGAGCCGCATCACCTCCGGGTGCAGGCGCGGCGCAGCCGCCACGAGAACCGGCCAGTTGAGCGCGTTCTCGACCCGTCCCGACAGCGCAACGAAATCGAAATAGGCCAGCACCGTGCCGACGAAAGCCAGCGTGATGCCCACCGAGCTGAGGAGGATATATTTCCACGAAGCCTCGACCGAGCCCCGCGTGAGCGACAGCGGGATCAGCACCGCGGAAAAGATCGTGGTGGCCTCCAGGGCGATCCACAGGACGCCGACGTTGTTGGCGGAGACCGCGAGCAACATGGCGAAGGCGAACAGGTTGACGAAGACGTGATAGCGCCGCCGTTGCGCCGGGTTTTCCCCGCTTTCCGCGCCCATGCCCGGACCGAAAAACCCCGCCAGAGACCAGACCGCGGCTACGCAGATGGCCAGCAGCGCGGAAAGACCGTCGATGCGCAGCAGCTCGCCCGGCCCGAAGGTCGGCGCTTCGCCCCCGCTCACGATCACCCGCGCAAAAGCCAGCGCCGCCCCGAGGGAGACCAGCGACAGCGCGGCCCCGGTCCAACGCACGGTGCGGTGGCAGGGGCGCGCGAGGAAGGCGAGCAGCGCCGCAAGAAGCGGGGGAGAGAGCAAGAAAAGAAACTTCATGACGATCGGCTCACCTTCCGGTCAGTGTCGGAGCTGATTCAGCTGTTCGACGTCGATCGATTCGAATGTGCCGTGAATCTGATAGACGAACACCTGCATCACGAGAAAGCCCATCAAGAGGTCGAGGAAGACGCCCAGCTCGATGATCAGCGGAATCCCGAAAGTCCCGAGCAGGGCGAGCAATGCCACGCCGTTCTCCAGCACCAGGAAGCCCACGATCTGGCTGAGCGCCTTCTTGCGGCTGACCAGCACGAAGAGCCCGACGAAGACCACGCCCATCGCCAGGGGCAGGCCGCCGCGGGTGGGCAGCCCGCTCGCGAGCACGACCGGCCGCATCACGGCGTAGGCCAGGAGCACCAGCAGCCCGGCGACGACCAGCGAGCTGGTGATGTTGACGTAGGGCTGGGACTCGCTCTCCGCCCCGACCCGTTGCGCCAGCCGTTCGAGGTAGCGGGGAATCAACAGGGCCTTGAGGACGAAGAAAACCGCGGCGGCGATGTAGAGCTCCGTAACGCCGCCAAAGGCGCCGACCACGGCCAGGAGGATGGCCAGAACCGCCGACTGCCAGCGAAAGACCTCGACGTACGCACGCAAGCTGCGCCGGCACAACAGCACGACACCGAACAGCAGCGCCACGCTCGAGCCGAGCGTGGCCAGTTGCGAGAAAAGAGCGACGTTCATGGACGATCACCTCAGCAAAAACGACGAAGTCACGGCCAGCAGCGCCAGCACGAAGGAAACGCCGAGCAGCTCGGGAACGCGAAACAGTCGCAGCTTGGCCACCCGGGTCTCCAGCCCGGCGATCACCAGGCCGAGCAGCCCGAGCTTGAGCGCGAGCGAGACGACGGCGACGGCGAGCGCGCCCGGCGCGACCTCGGTCGCGAGGCCCCATGGAGCGAAGAGGTTCGCGAGCAGCGTCAAAAAAATCGTCAGCTTCAGCGACGCGGCCCACTCGATCAGCGCGAGATAGCGGCCCGAGTACTCCAGGACCATCGCCTCGTGGATCATGGTGAGTTCCAGGTGCGTGGCCGGATTGTCGACCGGCAGACGGCCGGTTTCCGCCAGGGCCACGATCAGGAGAGCGGCGAAAGCGAGGAGGTGGCCGGGGCTTATTGCCGCGGCGGGGTTGCCCAGCGCCTGTGTGACGATCCGTCCGAGATTGGTCGATCCTGCTCCCAGAGCGAGGCTGAAGATCGCAAGCGCGATGGTCGGCTCGGCGATCGCGGCCACGGTCATCTCGCGGCTGGACCCCATGCCGCCGAAGGCCGTCCCGGGATCCAATCCGGCCAGGGCCAGAAAGAACGTCGCGAGCACCAACAGGTAGACCAGAGCCAGCAGGTCCCCTACCCCGTCCATCGGTCCGGGAACCAGGATAAACGGCACGAGAAACGCCGCGGCGAGTGTGCTGGCGAAAACGACGTAGGGCGCGCAGCGAAAGAGCCAGGAGGCCTGGCCGGAAACGATCACTTCCTTGGCGAACAGCTTGCGAAGCTCGAAGTAGGGCTGCCACGGCGGCGCGCCGCGGCGGTTTTGCAGGCGGGCCTTCAGCCAGCGCACGAAGCCGGCGACAAGCGGCGCGAGCGCAAGCGCAAGCACGGCTTGCAGTCCCCCGACGACGTATTCCACGGTCAGAGCCACCTTGCGAGAATCAGCAGCAGCGCCAGGACCGCCGCCATATAAAGGAGATAGAGATGAAGCGACCCGGCCTGCAACCGCCTGACCCGTTCCGCAACAAAGGTCGCGCTCTGCAGAAACGGTCGATAGAGAAACTGCTCGAACCAGGGTGTGACGCCGCTTCGATACTCGATCGATTGCACGAAGTAGCGGGAGCCGGGATGAAAATCGACCGAGAGCTGCCTCATCGGACGGTAGATCTCGGCGAAAACGCGGCTCAGGGGCTCGGCGAAGGCGGTCGCGGTGTATTCCATGCGCGCGGTCTGGCCGACGCGGCCGCAGCCCCACGCGTCGCCCGGTCGCGGGCGCGAGGCCAGCCTCAGGACCCGGAGCGCCAGCGGAATCGCTCCCACCAGCAGCGCCAGGCCGAGCGCCATGAGCGCCGGCGACATCCGCCCGAAGGCCGCAGGCGCTTGCAACGACAGGCCCGCCGCTAACTCCGCGCGCGTATCGGGGAGCCCCGCGAGCGCCGCCACGGCTGCGCTGAGCAGCGGAACGACGGCGAACGGAGCAACGCCGAGCGCGACGCATGCCAACGCGAGCAAACCCATCGCTAGCCGCATCGAGAACGGAGATTCGTGGGCGCGCTCCGCCTCGGGGGAGCGGGGAAGCGCCAGGAAGGCGATGCCGAAGGCCTTGACGAAGCAGGCCGCCGCGAGCCCGCTCGTAAGCGCCAGCGCCGCGACGGCGACCGGCATGACGATCGCCACTTCCGGAACCGGAACGGCGACGCCGCCGAGGAGCGCTTGGAACACCAGCCACTCGGAGACAAAGCCGTTCAACGGCGGCAGTGCGGAAATCGCCATCGCCCCGACCAGGAAGAACGCCCCGGTCCACGGCATGCGCTTGATGAGCCCCCCCATCCGTTCCATGTCGCGCGTCCCCGCAGCGTGCAGCACGGAACCGGCGCCGAGAAACAACAGCCCTTTGAAGCTCGCGTGGTTGAGCACGTGATAGAGGCCGCCGATGAGACCGAGCGCGGCGAGGGAAGCCAAGCCGTAATGATGAAACATCAAGCCGGCGCCGGTTCCTATGAGGATGATGCCGACGTTCTCGACCGAATGGAACGCGAGCAGGCGCTTGAGGTCGTGCTCCATCAGCGCGTAGAGCACGCCCAGGAGCGCGGAGACGACGCCGACGCCGAGGACCAGGCCACCCCACCAGGCGGGCCCGCCGCCCATGAGGTCGAGGGCGACCCGAAGGATGCCGTAGATTCCCATCTTGATCATCACACCGGACATCAGGGCCGACACGTGGCTGGGCGCGGCGGGATGGGCCCTCGGCAGCCAGACGTGGAGCGGTACGATTCCCGCCTTCGAGCCGAAACCGAGAAAGGCGAGGATGAAGACGACGTCGCGAATCCCGGGGCCGAGCCCGGCCGCGCGCTCCCGCAGGTCGGCGAACGCGCCGGCCCCCGTTCCGCCCGAAAGCAGCAGCAGCGCGGACGCCAGCAGGAGCAAGCCGACGTGGGTCATGCCGGCGTACCACAGGCCGGCATTCCTCGCACGCTCCTCTCCCGCGTCGGTCATGACGAGGAAGTACGATGTCAGGGACATGCCCTCCCACATGACCAGGAAAGTGAGCACGTTGTCGGCGAGGGGAACCAGGCTCATGGTGAGAAGAAAAAGATGGAACATCAGCCCGAGCAGCCGCAGCGAAGCTGGCCGGTCTTCGTAGGCAGCCGAATAGCTCGCGCCGTAGATCGCGGCGGGAATCGCGCCGAAGCCGATCACGACGAGGAAAAACGCTCCCAGCGGATCGACGCGCAGCGCAAGCCCGCCGCCGACCGGCAACAGCCCGGGGAGCGAGAGCGCCAGCGGCGCGCGGCTGACGAGCGCCGTCAAGCCGAGAGCGAGGCCGGCCGCCGCGCCGGCCGCTGCGGCGAAGGCGACCAGGCCGCGCCCGAACCGGCCGCGCGCTCCCGCCAGCGCGGAAAGCGCGCCCACGCCGTAGGACGCCGCCATTGCTATCAGGAAGGAGACTGTCATGGAGCCGGGTCGCGAGCGGCCGTGGTTTCAGCCTTTCCGCGGCAGCCGCCCGACCGCTGCCAGGATCGCTCGCAGAATTTGGGCGGGTTCGGGGGGGCAGCCCGGGACCTGAACGTCCACGGGGATCACGTCCGCGACGCTGCCGACCACGCCGTAGCCGCCGCCGAAGACACCGCAGTTCGCGGCGCAGTCCCCGACCGCGACGACGAGCTTGGGCGCCGGCGTCGCCTCGTAAGTCTTGCGCAGCGGCACTTCCATGTTGCGCGTGACCGGTCCGGTCACAAGCAGCAGGTCCGCATGCCGCGGAGAGGCGACGAAGTGAATGCCAAAGCGTTCGCTGTCGTAAACCGGCCCCGTCAATCCGGCGATCTCGATCTCGCAACCGTTGCACGAGCCCGCGTCGACCTCCCGCACCGCCAACGAGCGCCCGAGCCGGCGCCGGATATCCGCCCCGGCCTGGTGGAAAAACTGCAGGAGCTCCCCCGATTCGTCGTCGAGCGGCTCGGTCACGATGCCCGTGCGCAGGATTTTCGAGAGCAGCATTAGCGGCCGCTCTCCCTGCGGAGCTCGCGCAGCATGTTCTGGGTGTCCTTCAGACGTTTCTCGAAAATGAGGCGGGCGACTTTCAGCAGCTCGCCGACGAGCGGGTCCCGGACCGAGTACTTGACGGTGGTTCCGAGCTTGCGCGCCACGACGATGTTCTTCGCGCGCAACACCGCAAGCTGCTGGGAGACGAGCGGCTGCTCCACCTGAAGCGCGTCCTGCAGCTCCTGGACACTGCGATCGCCGCCGCAAAGAATCTCCAGGATGCGGATCCGAACCGGGTGAGCCAGGGCGCGAAAAAACTCGGCCTTGAAAATTTGCAGCTCTCCGGAATTCGGCATATTCGAATATTACGATATACTGGCAATGATTCAAGAGGCCGGCCCGTCCGCGAATGCGCGGCCGAACGCAGGGAAGGCCCGGCGAAACGCGGACCGTCCTTGACAGTCCTGTGGAGTGCGTTTAGCTTAGGGCGCACGACTGGCGCCCGGCGGGGCGAAAAGCGGGTCGGGAGGCTGAGGTCGACGAGAGAGGTGAGCGTGCCATGCTGTTGAGCTTGAGTTTCGCCCTGGTTTTCGCGGCTACGCCGCAGACTTTCGAGGGCTATCTGGGACAGGTCCAGAAGCGCGTCCAGTCGGCGTGGAAAATGCCGGCCAAGTCCGAAAAGCTGCAGGCCACGGTCGCCTTCACGATCGACCGGGCAGGACGCGTGACGGAGCTGCGCGTCGCGAAGTCTTCCGGCCGCAAGGACTTCGACGGCTCCGCGCTGGAAGCGGTGCGCTCGGTAACTCCCTTTCCGCCGCTGATCTCGATACTGAAGCGATCCGAGACACGGGACGTGGAAATCCGCTTTCGCCCCAATTCGGTCGTCGCTCTCGAGGCGAAAGCGCCCCCGGGGAAGTAACGGGACTCCCGAAGAATCCCCCTAAGCTTCGCCCGGCTTCCTGTAGCGATTTGCGGGGACGATCTCGGCCACGGTGCCGCCGGGAGCCCGGAACTTGACGGGAACCACCCCGGGATCGCTGATGATCTCGCAGCCGAAGCGGACGAGCTCCGCAGCGGCTTCCTCCATGTCGTCGACCTCGATCCCGAAGTGATGGATGCACGGCCCTTTTCCCGAGGCGAGCGATTCGGCGGACGCCTCGCGGTCGTACCTGATCAGGGCCAGATCGATGGTGCCGTCCGAAAGATGGAGGGACGTGTGGTCCCGGACCCTGCTTTCCTCGACCGGCACGAAGCCGAAGACCTTTTCGTAGAACTCGGCGCTTCTGTCCAGATCGTCGACCTTGAGCGCTAAATGAACGATGCGTGCCATAGCGGCCCTCCCGGATCCAGAGTTCGATTCGACATTACCCTTTTTCGGGCCGCCGGATCAAACGGCGGGCGCAGGCCCGAAAGATCGCGGCGGGAATTCCCTGCAACGGCCGGGCGTGCTATTTTTCGATTGAGGGGTTCCGTCGCCTGGCTATGAACGACATCTCCATGTTCAATCCGTTCCGCGTGATTTCGCTGGCGGAGGTCATCGACATCGTCTTCGTCGCCGTCCTGCTCTACACGGCGATCGTCTGGGCACGGCAGACCCGCGCGGCTTTCGTCGTGCGCGGCATCGTGATCCTCGGGGCGGTTTACATCATCGCGCGCCAGCTCGATCTGCAAATGACCGCCTGGATCTTCCAGGGCTTCTTCGCGGTCTTCCTGATCATGATCGTGGTCATCTTCCAGGAGGAGCTGCGCCAGATCTTCGAGCGCATCGCGGTATGGAGTCTCGGGCGGAAAAGCGTGGCCCCGCCGAACGACACCGTGGACATCCTCGCCCGCAACCTCGCCGATCTCGCCAAGGACAGGATCGGAGCCCTCGTCGTCATTCGCGGCAACGACCCGCTCGAGCGCCACATCACCGGGGGCATCCCGATCGACGGCAAGCTGAGCGGGCCCCTGCTGAAGAGCATCTTCGATCCCCATTCGCCGGGCCACGATGGCGCAGTGGTGATCGAAAACGACCGGGTCACCCGTTTCGCCGTTCACCTGCCGCTGTCCAAGGACCTCGCCCAGCTCGCCAACGTCGGCACCCGCCACGGCGCCGCGCTCGGTCTCGCCGAGCTCACGGACGTCTTGTGCCTGGTGGTCTCGGAGGAGCGCGGAACCGTTTCGGTCGCGCGCGACGGCCGTCTGCGCCAGCTCGGCACCGCTCAGGAGCTGGGCACCGTCATCCAGGAGTTCTACAGCGAGAAATTCCCGACCAACGACCATCGCAGCCTTCCGGCCGACCTCCTGCGCGAGAACTGGATCGCCAAGGCCGTCGCCCTCTCGCTGGCGATCGGCTTCTGGTACATTTTCGTCCCGGGCTCGAAAACCGTGGAGACCACCTTCAAGGTTCCCGTGGTGGTGGAGAACCTTCCGGCCGACTTGCGTCTGGAGGAAATCCAGCCCCCCGAGGTCGCCGCGACTTTCACCGGGCCGAGAAGGGCGTTTTACCTTTTCGACAGGCGCAAGCTGCGCTTCACCGTGGACGGCTCACTGGCCGAGCTGGGGCGGCGCACCTTCAACCTTTCCGAGAGAAACATCCGCGTGCCGAAAGACATGAATCTCCAGGAAATCAACCCGGCCGCGGTGAGGCTTTCGCTCAAGCGGGCTTCTTCGGACAGCTCGCCCAAGTGAAGCGCCCACCGTCCGCGACCGTTCCTAGAATCCTCCGGCTTCGCGGCTTGAACATCCCGGGCGCCGGGGTGCTAGAATAAAAGCGTCGGTTGCTTTCCGGCTTACGTGAGGCTCCTGGCTTTGTCGCAACCTCCTTCAAATTCGATACGACGGGACCGGACCGGCCGCCGGCACAAAAGCCCTGGCGGCGCAGGGGGCTTGGAGGGGCGGAGGCGGGTGGTGATCGAAGCGGTTGAGCCCGAGGTCGACGGCGGCCGCTTTGCCGCCAAGCGCGTCGTCGGCGACACGGTCACGGTGGAAGCGGACATTTTCGCCGACGGTCACGACGCCGTTTGCGCGGCTCTGCTCTATCGCCGCCGCGAAGATCCCCAATGGACGGAAGTCGCGATGGAGCCGCTGGTCAACGATCGCTGGCGCGGGCGTTTTCCCGTCCGCGAGCTCACGGAATACCGCTACACGATCGTCGCGTGGGTCGATCGCTTCCAGTCGTGGCGTCAGGCGCTGGCCAAGAAAGTGGAAGCGGGGCAGGAGGTGGGCGCGGACCTTGCGGCGGGCGCGGAGCTCGTCCGCCGGGCGGCCGAGCGCGCCGGCGACGCGGACGGCCGCAAGCTCCGCGACCACGCGGCGGTACTCGAGAAAGGCGACGGAGCGGCCATAGCCGCCGCCCTGGCGCCCGAGCTGGCGGCGCTGACGGCCCGGTACCCGGATCGTTCCCTGGCGACCACTTACGACAAAGAGCTTCGGATCAGCGTCGACCCGCCGCTGGCGGGCTTCGGGGCCTGGTACGAGATGTTTCCCCGTTCCTGCGCGGCCGAACCGGGCCGACACGGAACGCTCGCCGACTGCGCCGCGATGCTGCCGTATGTCGCCGCGATGGGCTTCGACGTGCTCTATCTGCCCCCGATTCATCCCATCGGCAAATCGTTTCGCAAGGGAAAAAACAACGCGCTCGACGCCGGCCCCGACGATCCGGGCAGTCCCTGGGCGATCGGGTCGGAGGAAGGCGGCCACAAGTCGGTCCATCCGCAGCTCGGCACGCTCGACGACTTCCGTGCGCTGGTGCGGCGGGCGCGGGAGCACGGCATCGAGATCGCCCTCGACATCGCGTTCCAGTGCACCCCCGACCACCCCTACGTGCGGGAGCATCCCGAGTGGTTCCGCCGGCGGCCCGACGGAACCATGCAGTACGCGGAGAATCCGCCCAAAAAGTACCAGGACATCGTCCCGTTCGATTTCGAGACCGAGCGCTGGCGCGAGCTGTGGGAGGAGCTGAAGAGCGTTTTTCTCTTCTGGTCCGAGCAGGGAGTCCACGTTTTCCGCGTCGACAACCCGCACACCAAGCCGTTTACTTTCTGGGAGTGGGTGATCGCCGAGGTGAAGAAAGCCTATCCGCAGACCATTTTCCTGTCCGAAGCATTCACGCGCCCCAAGGTCATGTACCGGCTCGCCAAGCTCGGTTTCAGCCAGTCCTATACCTACTTCGCCTGGCGCAATACCAAATGGGAGCTGACCCGTTATTTCACCGAGCTGACCGCGCCGGCCGTCCGTGATTTCTTCCGCCCCAACCTCTGGCCCAACACCCCGGACATCCTGACCGAATACCTCCAGGCCGGCGGCCGCCCCGCCTTCATGGCGCGCCTGGTGCTGGCGGCGACGCTCGGCGCGAGCTACGGCATCTACGGCCCGGCCTTCGAGTTGTGCGAGCGGGCGGCGCGCGAGCCGGGAAGCGAGGAATATCTCGACTCGGAGAAGTACGAGATCCGGCACTGGAATCGCGACGACCCCGCCAGCCTCAAGGACTTCATCGCGCTGGTGAACCGCATCCGCCGGGAAAACGCCGCCCTGCAGCGCGACGCGGGCCTGCGCTTTCATCCGGTCGACAACGAGGATCTCCTGTGCTTCAGCAAGTCCACCGACGACCTAGACAACGTGGTTCTGGTCGTGGTCAACCTGGACCCGCACCACACGCGGTCGGGCTGGGTGGAGCTACCGCTCGAGGAACTCGGGCTTCCCGCGGAGGAGCCGTTCCAGGTTCACGATCTCTTGAGCGGCGCCCGCTATCTCTGGCACGGCCCGCGCAACTACGTGCAGCTCGACCCACATGGCGTACCCGCGCATCTCTTCCGCGTCCGGCGCCGCGTGCGCCGCGAGGGCGATTTCGACTACTTCATGTGACGGAGTGTCCGTGAGCCGCAAAGCCAAGACCGCGCTGTCGCCCCTGGAGGACAACCCGCAGTGGTACAAGGACGCGGTGATCTACGAGCTGCACGTGCGCGCGTTCTGCGACAGCAACGCCGACGGGATCGGCGATTTCATCGGGTTGACGAGCAAGCTCGACTACCTCCAGGACCTCGGCGTCACCGCGCTGTGGCTGCTGCCCTTCTATCCCTCGCCGCTGCGCGACGACGGCTACGACATCGCGGACTACAGCTCGATCCACCCCGACTACGGCACGCTCCACGACTTCAAGGTATTCCTGAACGAGGCCCACGAGCGCGGGATGCGGGTGATCACGGAGCTGGTCATCAACCACACCTCGGACCAGCACCCGTGGTTCCGCCGCGCGCGCGAAGCAAAGCCGGGCACGAGCGCGCGCGACTTCTACGTCTGGAGCGACAGCCAGGAAAGGTACCGGGACAGCCGCGTGATCTTTAAGGATTTCGAGCCGTCGAACTGGTCCTGGGACCCGGTCGCCAAGGCTTACTACTGGCATCGGTTCTACTCGCACCAGCCCGACCTGAACTTCGACAATCCGGACGTCCGCAAGGCGGTGATCAACGTGCTCGACTTCTGGCTCGATCTGGGGGTCGACGGCCTGCGACTCGACGCGGTCCCGTATCTCTACGAGCGCGAGGGGACCAACTGCGAGAATCTCCCGGAGACCCACGCCTTTCTCAAGCAGCTGCGGCAGCACATCGACCTCAAGTACAAGAACCGCATGCTGCTCGCCGAAGCCAACCAGTGGCCGGAGGACGCGGTCGCCTATTTCGGCGCAGGCGACGAATGCCACATGGCGTTTCACTTCCCGGTCATGCCCCGGCTCTTCATGGCGATCCACATGGAAGACCGTTTTCCGATCATCGACATCCTCGAGCAAACGCCGCCGATTCCGGAGACCAGCCAGTGGGCGCTGTTCCTCCGCAACCACGACGAGCTGACGCTGGAAATGGTCACTGACGAGGATCGCGACTACATGTACAAGGTTTACGCCAACGACCCGCGCGCCCGGATCAATCTCGGCATCCGCCGCCGGCTGGCGCCGCTCCTCGCCAACAACCGCCGCAAGATGGAGCTGCTCAACTGCCTGCTGTTCTCGCTCCCCGGGACGCCGGTGGTCTACTACGGCGACGAGATCGGCATGGGGGACAACATCTACCTGGGCGACCGCAACGGCGTGCGCACCCCGATGCAGTGGAGCGCCGACAAGAACGCGGGGTTTTCCCGGGCCAACCCGCAACAGCTCTATCTCCCGGTGATCATCGACCCGGAGCACCACTACGAGACCGTCAACGTCGAAGCCCAGCAGCAGAACCTGAGCTCTTTCTTGTGGTGGATGAAGCGGCTCATCCTCCTGCGCAAGAACTATCGCGCCTTCGGCCGCGGCTCGATCGAGTTCGTGCTGCCCGAGAACCGCAAGGTGCTCGTCTTCCTGCGCCGCTACGAGTCGGAGATCATCCTGGTCGCAGCCAACCTCTCGCGCTTCGTCAACTTCGTCGAGCTGGACCTCTCGGCCTACAAGGGAATGACCCCGGTCGAGCTGTTCGGCCACACCCGCTTTCCCGCCATCGGGGACCTGCCCTATTTCCTGACGCTCGGCCCCCACAGTTTCTACTGGTTCAAGCTCCAGCCGGCGGAGGTCTCGGAGGTGCGGGCTGCGGCGGCGGACTTCGCGCCGGCGACGCTGGAGGTCTCGGCGTCGTGGAGCGATCTTCTGCTCGGCAAATCCCGGCCAATGCTCGAGCGCATCCTCCCCGCGTTCCTGCTCACCTGCCGCTGGTTCGGGGGCAAGGCGCGCTATATCCGCTCCGTCAGGCGGCTCGACGCCGTGCCGCTCTCGTTCGACTCCGGGACCGCCTACTGGACGACCTGGGAGGTGCAGTACCTGGGAGGGGCGCCCGAAGTCTACCTGCTCCCGCTCGCCTTCGCCACGGGGGACCGCGCCTTCGAGATCCGCCAGGCCTATCCCCAATCCGTGGTCGCGCAGGTCAAGATCAGGCGCGCCGGGGAGGAAAGCGAGGGCATCCTCTACGACGCGCTCTACGACCCGCGCTTCTGCAAGTCGCTGCTGCGCGCCATCGAGCGCGGGCGGCGTTTCGACGGCGACACGATCGAGCTGGCCGCGCACCCCACAAAGGCATTTCGCGCGCTGCGCGGCGGTCCCGAAGCTTCCCTCGAGCCTTCGCTGATCAAGCGCGAGCAGAGCAACACCTCGGTCCTCTTCGGCGACCGTTTCATCCTGAAGGTGTTCCGGCGCGTCGGCGAAGGGCTCAACCCGGATCTCGAGATCGGCCGCTTCATCACCGAAAGGACATCGTTCGCCCACGTCCCGCCGCTCGCCGGCTTTCTCGAGATGCGCAGGGGACGCGCCGAGCCCGCCACCGCAGGAGTGCTGCAGGGGTGGATCGCCAACGAGGGCGACGCCTGGCGCTACACGCTGGACTGCCTCGGCCGCTTTTTCGAGGAGATCTTGACGCGGCGGCCCGAGGCCGCGGAGGCGGCCGTGCCGCGCGCGCGGCTCCTCGATCTAGCCTCGGGGGAGATCCCGACCCGGGTGAGCGACGCCATCGGTTCTTATCTTCCTTTGGCCGAACTTCTCGGCCGCCGCTGCGGCGAGCTGCACGCGGCGCTGGCCTCCGACGAGAAGGACCCCGCGTTCGCGCCCGAGCCCTTTTCGCCGTTCTACCGACGCTCGCTCTTTCACAGCATGCGGACCCTCGCCGAGCAGACGTTCTCGCTGCTCGAAAAACGGCTGAAGGAGGTGCCGGAAGCGGTCCGGCCCGCGGCGGAGAAAGTGCTCGCCCTGAAGAGCGCCATCATCGGACGTTTCCGGGCGATCGTCGACACCAAGATCAGTGGCTATCGCCTGCGCTGCCACGGCGATCTTCACCTCGGCCAGGTACTCTTCACCGGCAAGGACTTCGTGATCATCGACTTCGAGGGGGAACCGGCTCGCCCGCTGAGCGAGCGGCGGCTCAAGCGCTCCCCGCTGCGCGACGTCGCCAGCATGCTGCGCTCGTTCAACTATGCCGCCGTCACGCAGCTCCGTGCGGGCGACATACGTCCCGACGACGCCGTGCAGCTGCGTCCGTGGGCGGGCTACTGGACCTTCTGGGTCTCGGTGGGATACCTGAAGGGTTATTTCGCGGCCGTAAGCCAGCAGCCGTTTCTGCCCAGGCCCGGCCCCGAGACCGAGCTGCTGCTCGACCTTTACCTGCTGGAGAAGGCGATCTACGAGCTCGGCTACGAGCTCAACAACCGCCCGGATTGGGTTGCCGTGCCGCTGGAGGGCATCCTCGGGTTGATGCAGACGGAAGGCCGGACCGCGTGACCACAGAGCTCGGCCCGCTGCGCCGGCTGGCGCGTCTCTACGGCGTCCAGACCGGCTACCGCGATGTCTTCGGCCGCCGTCGGTCGGCTGCGCCCGAAGCGATCCTCGCGGTGCTCCGGGCGTTGGGTGCGCCCGTCGATCGACTCGACCAGGTGCCCGACGCCCTGAGAGAGCGCCGCCGCAGCCTGTGGCGGCGGGGCATCGACCCTGTCGCGGTGGCTTGGGACGGAGCACCGCTGAGCTTGTCCGTGAGGCTTCCGGCGACGACGGCCGACGCCGTACTCCGCTACTCCATCGTCTTGGAAAACGGCGATCGTCTCGAGGGAGAGGCCCGTTCCGACGCCGCCCCGGCGCTCGTGCGGGAAGTCGACGGCATAACCTGCGTCAGACGCCGGGTAGTCGTCGCCGACCGGCTCCCGCTCGGCTACCACCGGCTCGAGCTTTCGGCGGCCGGCCGGTCGATGGCATGCCGGATCATTTGCGCCCCTTTTCGCGCCTTCGGCCCGTCCGAGGCTGAGCGCGTGTGGGGGCTGTTCGCGCCGACTTACGCGCTGGCGGGCGCTCGCAGCCTGGGGCTCGGCGACCTCGGCGATCTCGAGGAGCTGCTCACGCTCACCGCCGAGCTCGGCGGCTCGGTCGTGGCCACGCTTCCGCTCCTCGCCGCCTTTCTCGACGAGCCGTTCAACCCGAGCCCGTACGCGCCGGTCAGCCGGCTGTTCTGGAACGAGATTTACCTCGACCTCCGCCGCGTGCCCGAGCTTGAACGATGTCCGGTTGCCCGCGCGATCCTGAATTCGTCCGGGCTGCAGGCGGAGGTCGCGTCGCTGCGCGCCGCCGACCTGGTCGATTACCGGCGCGCCATGGCCGTCAAGCGGCGCGTGCTGGAGGAGCTGGCGCGCTGCGGATGGCGGGAATCGACGGAGCGGATGTCGAGCTTTCGCGGGTTTCTCGAGAGGCGGCCGCTGGCCGAGGACTACGCCGAGTTTCGCGCCAAGACCGAACGCGCGCGCACGGTCTGGTCGCTCTGGCCGGCCGCCCAGCGGGACGGTCGGCTCACGCGGCGCGACTACGACGAGTCGGTGAAGCAATACCATCTTTACGTCCAGTGGCAGGCCGACGAACAGATGCGCTGGCTGGCGGAGCGGGCGAAGAGCGAAGGCGTCGCCCTTTACCTCGACTTTCCCGCGGGAACGAACCGCGACGGCTACGACGTCTGGCGCGAGCGCGCCATCTTCGCGCTGGAGGCGAGCGGCGGCGCACCTCCGGACGAGTTCTTCACCGCAGGGCAGGATTGGGGCTTTCCGCCCCTTCGCCCCGAAGCATCGCGCGCGCAAGGGCACAGCTACTATATCCGGGCGCTGCGCCATCACCTCGAATGTGCCGGGATCCTGCGCATCGATCACGTCATGGGACTGCACCGCAGCTTCTGGGTTCCCGCGGGCTTCGCGGCAGCCGAAGGGGTCTACGTCCGCTATCCGGCCGAGGAGCTTTACGCGATCCTGAGCCTGGAATCGCACCGCCACCGCGCGCGCATCGTCGGCGAGAACCTGGGAACGGTCCCGCCCTACGTCAACGTCTCGATGGCGCGCCATAACATCGCCGGCCTCCACGTCGGCCAGTTCTGCGTCGGCGCCGAACCGGGCGCGGTCGAGGAGCCGCGGGACGGCGCCGTGGTGGCGAGCCTGAACACCCATGACACGCCGACCTTCGCCTCGTTCTGGAGCGGAGCGGACATCGAAGACCGGCTGGCGCTCGGCTTGCTCGATCCCGAGCAGGCCCGGGCGGAGGCCGAGCGTCGCGCTCGCCAGCGCGAGTCGTTGGTCCGGTTTTTGCGCTCCCACGGTATCGCCGTCGACGGCGGCGATGCCCGAGGGGTGCTGCGCGCATGGCTGGAGCGCCTCGCCGGGAGTCCGGCGTTCCTGGTCCTGGTGAATCTGGAGGACCTCTGGCTCGAGCCGCGACCCCAGAACGTGCCCGGAACCTGGGAGGAACGGCCCAACTGGAGGCGCAAGGCGCGTGTGACGATGGGCGAGCTGCGCGGGCGCAGCGATCTTCTGGAGATCTTGAGAGCGGTCGGCGCCGCGCGCGCCCGGCCGGAGGTCTGGCAGCGATGATGAACCGGCAAACCGCGCCTTTTCTCAGCGACGACGACGTCTACCTCTTCAACGAAGGGAGCCACTTCCACCTCTACGAGAAGCTCGGCGCTCATCCGCTCGGCAACGGCGCCACCTACTTCGCCGTGTGGGCGCCGAACGCCGAACGCGTTTCGGTCATCGGCGACTTCAACGGATGGGACAAGCGCCGCCATCCGCTGGCGCCGCGGGGCCAATCCGGCATCTGGGAAGGCGTGCTGGAAGGGGTCGACAAGGGGGCGCTCTACAAGTACCACGTCGCGTCGCGCTACAACGCCTACCGCGTCGACAAGGCGGACCCCTTTTCCTTTTTCAACGAGATTCCCCCGAAGAGCGCCTCGATCGTGTGGGATCTCGAATACGACTGGGGCGACGGCGAATGGATGGCGGGCCGCGCAAAACGCAACGCCCTCGACCGGCCGATCGCGATCTACGAGATGCACCTCGGCTCGTGGCGGCGCATCGCCGAAGAGGGCAACCGCTCGCTCTCGTACCGCGAGCTGGCGCCGCGCCTCGCCGACTACCTCGAGGAGATGGGCTTCACGCACGTGGAGTTCCTGCCGGTGATGGATCACCCGTTTTTCGGTTCCTGGGGGTACCAGATCACCGGCTACTTCGCCCCCTCCGGCAACTACGGCACGCCTCAGGACCTGATGTACCTGATCGACACGCTGCATCAGAGGGGCATCGGCGTTTTCCTCGACTGGGTCCCTTCCCACTTTCCCACCGACGAGCACGGGCTGGGGTTTTTCGACGGCACGCATCTCTATGAGCACGCCGACCCGCGCCAGGGCTACCACCCCGAGTGGAACAGCTACATCTTCAACTACGGCCGCCGCGAGGTGCAGAGCTTTCTCATCAGCAACGCCCTGTTCTGGCTCGACCGCTACCACGCCGACGGCCTGCGCGTCGACGCCGTCGCTTCGATGCTCTACCTCGATTACGCGCGGGCGGCCGGAGAATGGGTCCCGAACAAGTACGGCGGCCGCGAAAACCTCGAGGCGATCGCATTGTTGCGCCGCCTGAACGAGACGGTCTACCGCGAGCATCCGGACGTCCAGACGATCGCGGAAGAATCGACCGCGTGGCCGATGGTGTCGCGCCCCGCTTACGTCGGCGGGCTCGGCTTCGGTCTGAAGTGGGATATGGGCTGGATGCACGACACGCTGGAGTACATGAGCCTCGACCCGGTCTTCCGGCGCTACCACCAGGACAAGCTCACATTCCGGATGCTCTACGCCTTTCACGAGAATTTCGTGCTGCCCCTGTCGCACGACGAGGTCGTCTACGGCAAGGGCTCGCTGCTGGCCAAGATGCCGGGCGACGCGTGGCAGAAGTTCGCCAACCTCCGCGCCCTGTTCGGCTACATGATCGCGCAGCCGGCGAAAAAGCTGCTGTTCATGGGAGCGGAGTTCGGCCAGGGGCGCGAGTGGGCGCACGACGCCCAGCTCGACTGGGAGCTGCTCGGGATCTCCTGGCACGCCGGGGTGCAGCGCTGGGTGCGGGACCTGCTCCGGCTCTACCGCGACGAGCCGGCGCTCCACGAGTGCGACTGCGATCCGGCCGGTTTCGAGTGGATCGACTGCACGGACGCTGACAGCAGCGTGGTGAGCCTGATCCGCAAGGGGCGCTCGACCCCGACGTTGATCCTCGTGGTCTGCAACTTCACGCCGGTCCTGCGGGAGAACTACCGCGTCGGCGTGCCGCGCGCCGGCTACTGGCGCGAGGTGCTGAACAGCGACGCGGAGGTCTACGGCGGCAGCGGCAAGGGCAACCTCGGCGGCGCGGAAAGCTATCCGGTGCCGTGCCACGGGCGGATGCAATTGCTCAATCTGCAACTGCCCCCGCTCGGCGTGCTTTTTTTCAGGCACGGCTGAGAGGGAAGCGCGATGGAGATCTGGCCGGGAAACCCTTACCCTCCCGCAGCGACATGGGACGGGTCCGGAGTGGACTTCGCGCTCTTTTCGGAAAACGCCGAGGCGGTCGAGCTGTGCCTGTTCGAGGTTTCGGCCCCCCGGCGGGAAACGGCACGAATCCGGCGGACCGAGCAAACCGATCAGGTGTGAGCAGCCGCTCGCCGCCGTGAGGTGGGCGATCGTCGAGTTTGCATTTTCGGACCCGCGCGGTTATTTCCAGACTTGCCGCTCTTGCCCGGCGGGTCCGGAGTGGAGGCTGCGCACGGGGCGGTGGCATCGATGCGCATTGCAATGTTTTCTCCGGAGATCGCCCCGTTCGCCAAGACCGGCGGCCTGGGCGACGTGGTCGGCACCCTTGCGGCGGCCCTGGAACGTCAAGGCCACCAGCTCTACCTGGTCCTGCCGGCTTACCGCGTCGTCCTGGCGGGCGGTTTTTCGCTCGCCGAAACCGGAGAGCGTGTCTCTGGCAGCGTTTCCGGCCGAGCCGTCCAGGGCGAGGTTCTCAAGACCGCTCTCGGGGAACGCACGGAAGTTTTCCTGATCCGTGCCGACCGTTATTTCGACCGGGAGGCGCTCTACGGCACGGCTGGCGGCGATTATCCCGACAACGCCGAACGCTTCGTTTTTTTTTGCCGCGCGGCGCTCGAGCTGCTCCGCCGACGCCCGGTCGACCTTCTCCACTGCCATGACTGGCAGGCGGCGCTGGGTATCGTTTTTCTGCGAGCGCAGCCAGAGCGCTATCCGGAGCTCGCGCCCGTCAAGACGGTCTTCACGATTCACAACCTCGGATTTCAGGGAATCTTCCCGGAAACCGACTGGCCCCTGCTCGAGCTCGACCGTCGTTTCTTTTCCCCGCGCGCCCTGGAGTTCTACGGCCGGATCAACTTTCTGAAAGGCGCGCTCGTCTTTGCCGACAAGATCACGACCGTGAGCCCGAGCTACGCGCGCGAGATCATGGAGACGGAGCAAGGGTTCGGGCTGCAGGGAGTGCTGCGGGAGCGGGCCGCCGATCTCACGGGAATCCTGAACGGCGTGGATTACGGGCAGTGGAACCCCGAAACCGATCCCTTCATCGCGGCCCCTTACGGTCCCGCGAGACTCGAGGGCAAGCGGCGCTGCAAGGAGAGCCTCGCGCGCGAGCTCGGGCTGCCCTACCGGCCCGACCGCCCGCTGATCGGGATGATCTCGCGGCTGACGTCGCAAAAGGGCTTCGATCTCGTCCAGAGCGCGCTCGAGCGGCTGCTCGACCGGGAGCTGCAGCTGGTCCTGCTGGGAAGCGGCGAGGAGCGCTACGAGCGGTTCTTCGTACGCGCCGCGGAGCGGTTTCCGGAAAAGCTCGCCGTGCGGATCGGGTTCGACGAAGCGCTGGCTCACCGCATCGAAGCGGGAGCGGACCTCTTCCTCATGCCGTCGCTTTACGAGCCTTGCGGGCTCAATCAGATGTTCAGCCTGAAATATGGTACACTTCCGATCGTGCGCGCGGTCGGCGGGTTGCGGGACACGGTGTCGGACTACGACCCGAGCCGCCGGACCGGCACGGGCTTCGTGTTCGAGCCGTACGAGCCGGAGGCGCTGCTCGGGGCAGTGGACCGGGCGCTGCGGGCCTTCGCCGATCCCGAGGAGTGGGCTGCGCTGCAGCGGCGCGCCATGAGCGCGGATTTTTCCTGGGAACGTTCCTCCCGGGCCTACAGCGCCCTTTATCGGGAGCTGGTCGGCCTGAAAAGCGGTTGAGGAGTGCAGCATGGACGTGCTGGGCATCGTGCTGGCGGGCGGCAGGGGCGAGCGCCTGGCTCCGCTGACGGACCACCGGGCCAAACCGGCGGTCCCTTTCGGCGGCAGGTACCGGATCATCGACTTCGTCCTTTCGAATTTCGTCAATTCCGGCATCCTGTCGATCTACGTGCTCACGCAGTTCAAGGCGCAGTCGCTGCTCGAACATCTGGAGAAGGGCTGGCGCACGACCGACTATCTCGGCGAGCATTTCATCACCGCCGTCCCCGCCCAGATGCGACTCGGCGGGGAGTGGTACCAGGGCACGGCGGATTCCGTTTACCAGAACCTTTACCTGATCGAGCGGCACCATCCCAGGCTCGTCGCCGTCTTCGGCGCCGACCACATCTACCGGATGAACATCCGCCAGATGATCGAGGAGCACGAGCGCAGGAGCGCCGACGTCACGGTCGCAGCGCTGCCGGTGAAGATCGAGGAAGCGAGCGCCTTCGGGGTCATGGAGATCGATTCCGATTGGCGCGTGATCGGCTTCGAGGAAAAGCCGGAGCGGCCCAAGTCCATTCCCGGAGAGCCCGGCACCGCTCTGGTTTCGATGGGGAATTACGTCTTCAACGCGGACGTGCTGATCGAGGCGCTCACGGCCGAGGGAAAGGAGCGCAGGCACGATTTCGGCCGCGACCACATTCCGGCTCTTATCAGGGTCAAGAACGTGTACGCCTATGATTTCCGGAAGAACCGGGTGCCGGTGCCGTTCAAGGGCGAGGAAGCGAGCTACTGGCGCGACCTCGGCACGATCGAGGCCTATTACGAAGCGAACATGGATCTCTGCTCGGTCGACCCGTCCTTCAACCTGTACAACCGCAGCTGGCCGCTCCGCACCGTGGGCTACGGCGATCCGCCGGCGAAGTTCGTTTTCGACTGGCCCGACCGCCAGGGCATGGCCATCAACTCGCTCGTCGCCGAAGGCACGATCATCAGCGGCAGCGTGGTGCGCAACTGCGTGGTGGGCCGCAACGTGAGGATCCACAGCTACAGCCTGATCCAGGACTCGGTGATCATGGACTGGGTGGAAATCGCCCGCGGCTGCAGGATCCGCCGCGCGATCATCGACAAGTCCAACGTGATCCCTCCTGGAACCGAGATCGGCTACGATCTCGAAAAAGACCGGCGGCGCTATTTCGTTTCCGAAACCGGGATCGTCGTGATCCCGCGGGCGCAGCCGAAGACCGCCTGGATAACCACCGGCCACCCCTAGGCCCCCTTCCCTCGAGGCATCGAGAGTGCGTCCGACCATCGGAGCCGACGATCTGGGAAACGACCGGTGCTCCTTCCGGGTGTGGGCGCCGAATGCCGGCCGGGTCGACCTGCACGTTCTCCGGCCGCAAGAGCGCGTGGTGCCGCTGACCGCCGACGACGGCGGCTACTTTCACGCCGAGGTGGACGGCGTGGGGCCGGGGGCGCTCTACCTCTATCGCCTGGACGAACGGGTGGAGAGGCCCGATCCGGCCTCGCGCCTGCAGCCCGAGGGCGTGCACGGCCCATCGCAGGTTCTCGAGCGTCGCTTCCCGTGGAGCGACGCCGGCTGGGACGGCCTGCCGCTCGAGCGCTACCTCATCTACGAGCTCCACGTCGGAACGTTCACCCCGGAGGGGACCTTCGACGCGATCATCCCGGTCCTCGCCGAGCTGCGCGACCTCGGCATCACCGCCGTCGAGCTGATGCCGGTGGCGCAGTTTCCGGGAGACCGGAACTGGGGCTACGACGGCGTGCAGCCCTTCGCGGTCCAGAACTCTTATGGCGGCCCCCAGGCGTTGAAGCGGCTGGTCGACGCCTGCCACAACCTCGGCCTCGCAGCGGTTCTCGACGTCGTTTACAATCACCTCGGCCCCGAAGGAAACTACCTCGCCGATTTCGGTCCCTACTTCACGGACCGCTATCGCACTCCCTGGGGTCCCGCCCTGAACTTCGACGGGCCGGACAGCGATCCCGTACGGTGGTTCTTCATCGAGAACGCGCTCTACTGGATCACCGAGTTCCATTTCGACGCGCTGCGGCTGGACGCGGTCCACGCGATCCGCGACCACTCTCCGCTGACGTTCCTCGAGGAGCTGGTGCTCGCGGTCCGCGAGTGCGCCCGTGAGCTCCACCGGCGGGTCTACCTGTTCGCGGAGAGCACGGCAAATGATTCGCGCCTGGTCCGCGGGCGCGAGGCGGGAGGCTACGGCGTGGACGCGCAGTGGAACGACGATTTTCACCACGCGCTCCACGCCCTGGTCACGGGAGAACGAAGCGGCTACTATGCCGACTACGGCGGCCTGGGCCAGCTCGTCAAGGCCTATCGCGAAGGGTTCGTCTATTCGGGGGAGCACTCCCGTTTCTACCGGCGCAGGCACGGGACGCCGAGCCGCGACATCCCCGCCGAACGCTTCATCGTGTTCGCGCAGAATCATGATCAGGTCGGCAACCGCCGGCTCGGCGACCGCCTGACCCGCCTGCTTTCCTTCGAGGAGCTGAAGGTGGTCGCCGGAGCGGTTCTCCTCTCGCCTTTCATTCCGCTGCTCTTCATGGGCGAGGAGTACGGGGAAGAGGCGCCGTTTCCCTATTTCGTCAGCCATTCGGACCCTGAGCTCGTCGAGAGCGTGCGCCGCGGGCGGGACGCGGAGTTCCGCTCCTTCGGCTGGTCCCAGGCCCCCCCCGACCCGCAGGCCGAAGAGACCTTTCTCGGCGCGAAGCTGAACCGCAATCTCCGGTACGCGGGCCGGCACCGCGTGTTGTGGGAATTCTACCGGGAGCTCATCCGGTTGCGCCGGAGATCGGCGGCGCTCGCGCTTCCGAGCAAGGCCCGCTGCGACGTGGCCGCTCTCGAGGCCGAGCGGGTCCTGGTCCTGCGCCGCTGGCACGGAAGCGAGCAGGCGTTTGCGGTCTTCAACTTCGGCGACGTTGAAGCTTCGGTCCGCCTGCCGGAGGTTTGCGGCTCCTGGATCAAAGCCCTGGATTCCGCCGACGCGCGCTGGCTCGGGGAGGGCAGCCGCTTGCCGCCCCAGGCGCGTGGCGGAGGGGCCGCGGAGCTGAGGCCGAAATCGCTGGCCGTCTTTACCGCCGCCCTCTGACGCGGATGGAACGATACGTCTGCATTCACGGGCACTTTTACCAGCCGCCGCGCGAAAACCCGTGGCTGGAGGCCGTCGAGCTGCAGGACTCGGCCTATCCCTATCACGACTGGAACGAGCGCGTCACCGCCGAGTGCTACGCCCCGAACTCCGTCTCCCGCATCCTCGACGAACGGAATCGGATCGTGCGCCTGGTCAACAATTACGCCCGCATCAGCTTCGATTTCGGCCCGACTCTGCTGTCCTGGCTGGAGATTCACGCAGCCGACGTCTACGAGGCGATCCTCGAGGCCGATCGCGAAAGCCGCAAGCGCTTCTCCGGCCACGGCTCCGCGCTCGCGCAGCCCTACAACCACGCCATCCTCCCCCTCGCCAACCGGCGCGACCGCGAAACGCAGATCCTCTGGGGCATCGCGGACTTCGAGCACCGCTTCGGGCGTCCGCCCGAGGGGATGTGGCTTCCGGAGACCGCGGTCGACGTCGACACGCTCGAGCTGCTCGCGCAGTCCGGAATCCGCTTCACGATTCTGGCGCCCCATCAGGCGGCCCGTGTCCGCCGCCTGGGCGAGCACGCCTGGCGCGAGCTGAACCGCGAGGGCATCGACCCGTCGCAGGCCTACGAGCAATGCCTGCCATCGGGCCGCAGGATCGCTCTGTTTTTCTACGACGGGCCGATTTCCCGCGCGGTCGCCTTCGAAGGGCTGCTTTCGCGGGGGGAAAATTTCGCTCACCGGCTCGTGGCCGGCTTCTCGGATGAAAGGGACTGGGCGCAGCTCGTTCATATCGCCACCGACGGCGAGAGCTACGGCCATCACCACCGTTTCGGCGACATGGCCCTGGCCTACGCCTTGAACTATCTCGAAGCCAGGGGACTGGCGCGGCTGACCAATTACGGGGAGTACCTGGCGAAACATCCGCCCACGCACCAGGTGGAGATCGTCGAGAAGAGCTCGTGGAGTTGCTTTCACGGCGTGGAGCGCTGGCGGAGCGACTGCGGCTGCAACACCGGGGCGCACCCCGGCTGGAATCAGGCCTGGCGGACGCCGCTGCGCAACTCGCTCGACTGGCTCCGGGATACGCTCGTGCCCGCTTTCGAGCGGGAGGGCCGAAAGCTTTTCCGAAATCCCTGGGTCGCCCGCAACGACTACATCCGCGTGATCCTCGATCGCTCGCCGGACAATGTCCGCCGCTTCATCGAGCTCCACTCCGCCCGAAGGCTTGGCCCAGCGGAGGTCACGGTCGCCTTGAAGCTGCTCGAGATGCAGCGCCACGCCATGCTGATGTACACGAGCTGCGGCTGGTTCTTCGACGATCTCGGCGGCATCGAAACCGTGCAGATCCTCCAGTACGCCGCCCGCGCCCTGCAGCTGGCGGAGGAGGTCTTCGGCGAGCCGCTCGAGCGCCAATGGCTC